>JAGOBQ010000413.1 GCA_017999215.1 Thermoanaerobaculia bacterium | reverse complement strand
GCCTCGCCGACCTCGTGGCCGGCTACATCGACATCCCGACCGCCGAGCGACAGCTCCTCCTCGAGACGCTGCCGGTCGAAGACCGGGTCCGCCGGACGCTCGTCCACGTGCAGCGGCAGATCGACGTCCTCGACGCGCAGGAGGAGATCAAGTCGAAGGTCCAGGAAGAGCTCGGCGACCGCCAGCGCGAGATGTTCCTGCGCCAGCAGCTGAAGGCGATCCAGAAGGAGCTGGGGGAGGGCGAGGACGACGGCGACGACCTGAAGGGCCTGAAGGAGAAGCTCGACGCGCTCGTTCTGACCGAGGAGGTCCGCAAGGAGATCGACCGGGAGTGGAAGAAGCTCCAGCGCCTCTCGCGCGAGTCGATGGAAGCCCAGGTCGTGAGGAACTACCTGGAGCTCGTGGCCGAGCTGCCGTGGTCGGCGCGGAGCGAGGAGCACCTCGACGTCGTCGAGGCGCAGCGGATCCTCGACGAGGACCACTACGCCCTCAAGGACGTGAAGGACCGGATCCTCGAGTTCCTCGCCGTCCGCCAGCTCCTCGGGCGGAAGACGGCGGCCGCCGCCGCGCCGTCCGCGGACGGCGCCCCCGCGGACGCTCCCGCCGCCGGCGGGGCGCCCGCCCCGGCGCGGGCCGGGGAGAAGCAGCCGAACCGCGGGCGCATCCTCCTCTTCGCCGGCCCCCCCGGGGTCGGGAAGACCTCGATCGCGAAGTCGATCGCCCGGGCCCTCGGGCGCAAGTACGTGAGGATCTCCCTTGGCGGCGCGCGCGACGAGGCGGACATCCGCGGCCACCGGCGGACCTACGTCGGCGCGATGCCCGGGCGGATCCTCCAGGGGATGCGCCAGGCCGGGACGAAGAACCCGGTCTTCCTCCTCGACGAAGTCGACAAGCTCGGCGTCTCGTTCCAGGGAGACCCGGCCTCGGCGCTCCTCGAGGTCCTCGACCCGGCCCAGAACGACAGCTTCACCGACCACTACCTGAACGTCCCCTTCGACCTCTCCGAGGTCCTCTTCGTCGCGACGGCGAACTTCGTCCAGTCGATCCCCGGACCGCTCCTCGACCGGCTCGAGGTGATCGAGTTCCCGGGCTACACGGAGCGGGAGAAGACCCTGATCGCCCGGAACTACCTCCTGCCGAGGCAGCTCTCGGAGAACGGCCTGGGTACGGACCAGCTCGAGGTGACCGACGCGGCGCTCGCGGAGATCATCTCGTCCTACACGCGCGAGGCGGGCGTCCGCCAGCTGGAGCGCGAGCTCGGGAAGCTCGGACGGAAGGTGGCGCGAAGGATCGCCGCGGGAGAGATCGAGAAGGCCGCCGTCGACGCGGCCGACGTGGCGCCGATCCTCGGCCGAAAGAAGATCCAGCCCGAGAAGATCGTCCACGAGGACCAGGTCGGCGTCGCCACGGGCATGTACTACACGCCGGCCGGTGGCGACATCATGTTCATCGAGGCGGCGCTGATGCGCGGCAAGGGGGAGGTCCTCCTGACCGGACAGCTCGGCGACGTCATGAAGGAATCGGCGCGGGCGGCCTGGACGTTCGCCCGCTCGCACGCCGCGCTCCTCGGGATCGACGACTCTTCGTTCGAGCGCGACCTGCACATCCACGTCCCGGCGGGGGCGATCCCGAAGGACGGCCCCTCGGCCGGCGTCGCGATGGCCTCGGCCCTCGTCTCCGCGCTCTCGAAGAGGCCCTGCCGGCGTGACGTCGCGATGACCGGGGAGGTGACGCTTTCCGGGCGGGTCCTCCCGATCGGCGGCGTGAAGGAGAAGATCCTCGGCGCGGTCCGCGCCGGCATCCGGACGGTCGTCCTCCCGAAGGAGAACGTCCCGGACCTCGAGGACCTCCCGCAGGACGTGCGCGACGGGCTCGAGATCGTCCCGGTGCAGGACCTGAGCGAGGCGCTCGCCGTTTCGCTCCGCGGCCGGGTGTCGGGTGGCCAGCTGAGGTTCGCCGAGGAGCCGGCCGGGACCGGCACCGGCGCGCCGCCGACGCACTGACCGCGCTCCGCAGCGCTTCACGGCGCGGGGTCTTCGTGGAAGACTCCGCGCCGTGATGAACCCGATCGAGAGCCGCCTCGACGACCTGGACCGATGGAAGTGCGACTTCCTCGGCGCCCTCTCGGCCTCGAGCCCCGAGCGCCTCGCGTTCCGCGCGAACGGCGTCGGCTGGAACGCCCTCGACGTCGTCCAGCACCTCGTCCTCGTCGAGGAAGCCGTCCTCGCCTACGCGAGGAAGAAGCTCCTCGCGCCGCCCCAGCCGGTCTCGATCGTGGACCGGGGGAAGCTCGCGCTCCTCGTCGGAATCCTCCGCTCGCCGATCCGGTTCCGGGCGCCCGTGGCGCAGGTCGTCCCCTCGGAGACCCTTCCGCTCGGGGTGAGCGCCGATCGGTGGGGCCAGTCCCGGCGCGACCTCCGGTCCCTCCTCCTCGGCCTGCCCGAGGAGCGCCGCGCGGCGCTCTTCTTCCGCCATCCCGCCGCCGGCGGGCTCGACCCGGCCGGGACGCTCGTCTTCGTCCACGAGCACGCCCGGCACCACGAGGCCCAGGTCCGGCGGATCGGCCGCGCCCCGGGCGCGCCGCGCTGAGGCGAACCCGAGCTCGGCGACCGAGCCCCGCGGCGCGGGACTCATCCGCCCTTCGTCGTCAGCTCCGGGTCGCCGTCTCCTCGTGGGCGAGGAGCCACGCCTTCCGCTCGAGACCGCCGGCGTAGCCGCGGAGCCCGTCCTTCCCGACGACGCGGTGGCACGGGACGAAGACCGCGACCGGGTTCGCGCCGTTCGCCCCGCCGACGGCCCTCACGGCCGCCGGCCGGCCGACGCGCGCGGCGAGGTCGGCGTAGGTCGCCGTCGTGCCGGGAGGAATCTCGCGGAGCGCGGCCCAGACGTCGCGCTGGAACGGCGTGCCGCCGGCGTCGAGGGGGACGGAGCCGAGCGCGGTCAGCTCGCCGGAGAGGAAGCGCTTCAGAGCGCTCGCGGCGCCGGCGGGGTCGGCCGCGTCCCGGACGTCGAGCGGGCCGAAGCGGGCCTCGAGCCGGGAGAGGCGGTGCGGCACGCGTTCGGCGAACTCCGCGGCGACGAGCGCGCCGTCCCGGGCGGCGAGCCAGAACCTCCCCGCGGGCGTGTCGACGGTCGTGGTTTCGAGCGTGGTCGTCATGAGTCCTCCCGTGATGCGAGGTCGGTCCAGAGGTGGACGAGCGCGTAAGCGCGCCAGGGACGCCAGGCGGTTGCCCGCGCTTCGGCCGCCGCGGTCGTCGGGGCGACGCCCCGCACCGCGAGCGCCTTCCTCACCCCGAGGTCTCCCCCCGGGAACGCGTCCGGCTCGCCGAGCGAGCGGAGCGCGATGGCTTGGGCCGTCCAGGGTCCGACTCCGGGGATCGCCGCGAGGCGCCGTTCCGCCTCCTCGAGCGACGCGGCCGGGCCGAGGTCGAGGCGGCCGGCCGCGACCTCCCGCGCGAGGACCCGGATCGTCTCGCCCCGGCGCGACGGGAGCCCGACCGACGCGACGTCGGCCTCTGCGAGGTCTCCCGGGCGCGGGAAGAGGTGCGTGAGAGCGCCGCGCGCGACGCCCGGCGGGAGCGGCCGGCCGAACTTCGAGACGAGGCGCGAAGCGAGCGTCCTCGCGGCCTTCACCGACACCTGCTGGCCGAGGACGGTCCGCACGGCGGTCTCGAACGGGTCCCACGCGCCGGGGACGCGCAGGCCCGGCCGCTGCGAGACGAGCGGGGCGAGGAGAGGGTCCTTCCCGAGGTGCGCCGCGATCGCGGCCGGGTCGGCATCGACGTCGAAGAGATGTCCCACGCGGCGCGCCGCCTCGAGCGCCGCGCCGGGCGGCAGGCCGACCAGGCGCACGACGATCGAGGAGCGCGCCGCGTCGACTTCCGCCTCGACGATCCCCGCGACTCCCGCGAGCTCCGCCGTCCGCCGCCAGACGCCCCGATCGACCGTTTCGACGCCGGGGATCGCCCGCGCCCGAAGGAACGAGACGAGCGCCGCGGAGTCGAACGGCGCCCGGAACGGGAGCCGCAGCGTCACGCCGGCCGGGGACGCGGGCGAGCCGGCGGCCGCGCGTTTCAGCTCCGTCGGCGGGGCCCCGAACGCCGCGCGCATCGCCTCGTTGAACCGGCGCACGCTCGAGAACCCGGCGGCAAGCGCGACGTCCGACATCCGGAGAGACGTTTCGTCGAGGAGGCGCCTCGCGAAATGGAGTCGCCGGGTCTTCGCGACGGCGACGGGCGAAGCGCCGAGGTGCTCCGCGAAAAGGCGCCGGAGGTGTCGCTCGCCGACGCCGAGCCGCGCGGCGAGCGCGCCGAGCGGGGCGTGGTCGACGACCCCGGCCTCGATCTGGCGGAGCGCGCGGGCGACGGTGGCCGACGTGCCCGGCCACGCCGGCGTCCCGGGCGCCGTCTCGGGCCGGCAGCGGTGGCAGGCGCCGAACACCGCCTCCGCGACGGCGCAGGTGCACGGCTAGAAGCGGACGT
>JAGOBQ010000412.1 GCA_017999215.1 Thermoanaerobaculia bacterium | reverse complement strand
CTCCCGCTTCGCGGGCGCGATCCGCCGTCGCCGCGTCGATCGGAACGAGGTCGGGGGCCGCGAAAACGACGTCGGGGACGACGCCGGCGTCGAGGGCGTCCTGAAGGATCCGCGCCCCCTCGAGGAGGAGCGCCTCGCCCTCTCGCACCGCGCGCGCGGCGGCAGCGACCCGGGGGTTCGAGGGGGAGTCGATCCGCACGCTCATCCGGGACCGTCCGGCCCTTCGGGCGCCGCGGAGGCGCGCCGCTCGGCGAACGCGCGGACGGCCCGGCGCTGGTCGTTCGTCTGCGGCGACTCCGGGAAGGTCGCGCTCTTCGGGACCTCCTGCCAGAGCGCGTCGAGGAGGTCCAGGGCCTCGTCGCCGGTCAGCGCGAGCCGCCGCGAGAGAAACGCGGCGACGGCCGTGCCGGTCCGGCCGATGCCTCCCCAGCAGTGGACGTACGCCGGCTCGCCGCGCGCGACCGCCCCCTCCAGCTCGTCGACGATCCGCTCGAGGCTCCCGTCGCGCGGCACGCTCATGTCCTTCACGGGGTGGCGGACGACGCGCACCGAGACGCCGCGGGCGGCGGCTTCTTCCAGGAGGGCGTCGGCGTACGGCTCGAGCGCGCCGAGACGACCGCTCTCGCGCGGCTCCGTGAGGTCGACGAAGAGGCGGATGCCGGCGTCGAGGAACGCCCGGAGGCGCTCCCGTCCGTCGTCCTCCACGAGCGAGTACGGGTACTCGCCCGCCAGGAGGAGCCCCGGGACGACCCAGTAGCACTCGGGGATCGGAAGCGGCGGAGGCATCCGGACGGAGTCTGATACGGAACGGTCCGCCGCGTCGAGGGACCTCATGGGGCGGGGCGCGCCGCCTCCTCGAACACGTACTCGTGCTGGGCGTCCCGCACGACGAGGCGGCGCCGGCCGTCCCCGTCCGCCACGACGAACTCGAAGCCGCCGAGCGTCGGGTCGATCGTCAGGAAGGAGGTCGTCCCGTCGTCGTTCTTCCGCGAAGCGACGCGGCTCTTCCACTCGCCCACGTCGAAGAACGCCGCGCTGCCGTCCCGGGTGACGTTCAGCTCGCCGAGGGCGGTGCTGA
The DNA here is from genome assembly GCA_017999215.1 of Thermoanaerobaculia bacterium. GTDB lineage: Bacteria > Acidobacteriota > Thermoanaerobaculia > UBA5066 > UBA5066 > UBA5066. The sequence continues at coordinate 3,407 of JAGOBQ010000412.1, read as the reverse complement.
CGTAACGGGGAGCGAGGTTCGCCACGGCGTCCGCCTCGGGCGGGACGACGAGCCGCTCCCGCTCCTTCGCGACGGCGGTCTTCACCTGCGCCGCCACGACCTTCAGGGCCTCCTCGGCCTCGGGCCGGCCGTCGAACAGGACCTCGAGGAGCCGGCGGAGGAGCGGACCCCGGAGGAGGACGCCCGAGTCGGAGTTCGTGAGGATCACCGCGCCGACGCCGTGCTCCGGGAGCCAGATCATGTCGCTGTGGTAGCCGGCGAGGTCGCCGCCGTGGTGGACGACGGGAACGCCGTACTTCCGGTCGACCATGAGGGCCATCCCGTACGTGGCGTCCTCGCCCAGGAGGACCTGCGGCTCGTACCGCGCGAGGAGGTTCTTCTCGGAGACGAGCCGTCCTCCGCCCGGGAGCTTCCCCTTCGCGAGCTCCATCTCGACGTACTTCGCCAGCTCGCGGGCGCTCGTCCAGACGCCTCCCGCCGGCCGGACCGGGACGACGGAGTAGTTGAGGTCCATCCGCCCGCGTGCGAGGTTCCCGTCCACGTCCCGTCCGTGCGGTTGCGCAACGTCCCTCTTCAGCGCCTTCGCGAAGTCGAACGTCGTCGTCGTCATGCCGAGGGGCTCGAAGACCTTCGTCCGCATCGCCTCGTCGTAGGCGGCGCCCCACTCGCGGCCCGGCATCGCCTTCGACCCGCCGATGAAGCCCGCGGCGGCGGCCATCAGGTTGCTGTACTGGAAGACCTCGCCGAAGCGGCTCGTCGGCTGCATCGACGCGAGGAGCTTCACCGCCGAGGCGGGCGTCTCACTCCGGTACTCGAGGAGCCACTCCAGGTCCTGCCGCGGCATCCCCGTGCAGGCGCAGATCAGGTGCCTTACCTGGACCTGCTTCGTCGTCGCCTCGTCCCCGAGCCGGAACTCGGGGAAGAGCTCGACGACGGGCTGGTCCCAGCGCATCTTCCCTTCGTCGACGAGCCGGGCGAGGAGGAGGGTCGTGAGGGCCTTCGTGTTCGACGCGGCGATGAAGAGCGTGTCCGCTCCGACGGGGTCCGGCTTCCCCAGCTCCTTGACGCCGAGCCCTCCCGCCCAGACCGTCCTCCCCCCGTCGATGAAGGCGAGGCCGACGCCGGTCGCGTCGACGAGCTTCATCCCGGTCGCCACGAAGTCCCGGAGGACCGCGAGCCGCTTCTCGTCGAGTGGGTGGGCCTTCTTTCCCGCGAACGACTCCCTCGCGTGGCCCTTCGGCCGAAGGCTCTGCAGGGCGAGGGAGAGCGGCGCCCCGCGCTTCTCGAACGTCGGCTCGGTTCCGTCGATGAGGACGACGGCCCAGGTCTCGCCCTTGCGCCAGGCGTAGGCGCCCACGACGGCCCGCTCGTTCGGCGAGGTCTCGTAGGAGTAGGCCTTCCGCTCCTCCCAGCCGTCTTTCGCCGCCTGCGGCAGCGACAGCTTCAGGGGCCGGCGGAAGCCGGGCTTGTACGCGGCCCACCCCGCCGCGACGGCGGCGTCCGCGTCCTTCGCCTTCACGTCGACGATGGCGACGTGCGAATCGGCCTCGGGCGGGTCGAGGACGACCATCGCGTCCTTCGTCGTCAAGATCCAGCCCGCCGGGGCCGTGAAGGTCGTCCCGGCCGGGGTCGCGCGCGGCGAGTCCTTCGCGAGCGTCTCGGGGGGCGCCGGAGCCGGAGCCTGCCCGAACGCGGAGAAGGCGACGAGGAGCGGGACGCAGATCGCCAGGGGAGCGCGACGGCGCATGCAGCCTCCTTGCGGGAACGGGGATCCCAGGAGTGGAACGCGAAACCGGGCGCCCGGGTTTCAGATTGCCCGATGCGGCCCTCCTCAGACCGACGGGTTGCTCCGAACGGACTTCCCGCCCGCGGACCCGTGGGTCCGCGGGCGGGAGGGTGGCTTCGCGCCGGGGGCTCAGTTGTCGGCGTGGAGCTCGACGAACTCGTAGACGTAGTTCCCGGTGCCGCTCGCGTCCGAGAACTCGTTGATCTTCACGCCGGCCGCGCAGCCGGCACCGGCGCCGCTCCCCGGGTTGCCGTTCGCGTCGGCGCCGATCGTCCAGCTCGTCGTCTTCCCGGCGGCGAGGCAGGGGTCCTTGCGCCGGAGGCTCTGACCCGCGGCCGCGGACATGCCGACGGTCTTCCCGTCCACCTTCGCTCCGGAGGCGTTGTAGAGCGTGAAGCTCTCGCTCCCGTTGATCTGCGGGAAGAGGTCGCCGCCGCTGAGGTAGACGACGTTCGTGCCGAGCGTCGTCTTCCAGTAGGTCTCGAACGCGGCCTTCGTCGCGTTCCGGCCGACGACGAGGTAGCCGTTCGCCGGGAGGACGGTGCCGGACGGGATCGTGTAGGTGAGGGCGGAGTTCGCCTGGACGATCCTCCAGCCGCCGACGCTCGTCCCGGTCACGTTGCTGACCGTGACGTTGACGGTGGCGGAGGTCCCGACGTTGCCGGCGGCGTCGTACGCCTTCGCGACGAGAGAATGGCTGCCGTTCGCGGAGCCGGCCTTCGTCCAGCTCCAGGAGTACGGGGCGGTCGTGTCGGTGGCCTGGAGGGCTCCGTCGAGGAAGAACTCGACCTTCGTCACGCCGACGGCGTCGGTGGCCGTGGCGGCGACGGCGACGGTCCCGGAGACGGTGGCGCCCGGGGCGGGGGAGGTGATCGAGGCGACCGGCGCCGTCGTGTCGGCCGGGGCCGGCGCATCGTAGTGGAGCTCGAGGAACTCGTAGACGTAGCTGCCGGTGCCGCTCGCGTCGGAGAACTCGTTGATCACGAGCCCGACTCCGCAGCCTGCGCCCGCCCCGGAGCCGACGGTCGCGGCGCTCTCGGCGCCGATCGCCCAGCTCGAGGAGAGCCCGGCGGCCTGGCAGGGGTCGATCCGGCGAATGCTCTGGGCCCCGGAAGACCCCATCGCGATCGTCGGTCCGTCGAGGATCGTCCCGCCGGCGTCGGCGAGCGTGTAGGTCTCGCTCCCGTTGATCACCGGCATCGCGCCGGCGGAGTTCAGGAAAGCGGCGTCCGCGCCGAGCGTGACGCCCCAGAACGCCTCGAAGGCGGCCTTGTCGGCGCTCCGCGCGACGACGAGGTAGCCGTTCGCGGGAACCGTCGTCCCGGCGGGGAGCGTGTAGACGTAGGTCGCGTTCGCCTGCGTCAGCCTGTACCCGCCGACGGCGAGAGGCGTGCCGCCGCCGCCGGAAGTCTGGGTCGTCGCGGTGAGGTCCGCCGAGAACCGGGGGCCGGTCCCGCAGGCGTCCGTCGAGCCGGCGCGGAAGTGGTACGTCGTTCCGGCGGCGAGCCCGGTGACCGTGAACGAGTGGGCGGTCGCGAGCGTGGCGTTCGAGACGACCGAGCCGTAGGCCGTCGTAAGGCCGTACTCGACGCGGCCGTCCGACGGCTCGTCGGTCGTCCAG
>JAGOBQ010000411.1 GCA_017999215.1 Thermoanaerobaculia bacterium | reverse complement strand
CTCCGAGCCTGTCGCCCCGCGCGGGCCAGGCGAGCGAGACGACGAGGAAGGCTCCGATCAGGAGGATCCAGAGAACGGTCCAGCCGCGCGAGACGGGGCGGGTGTTCAGCGTCGTCATCGTGGTCTCCGTGTTCATGCCGGTCTGACGTTCGAGCCCGTCAAAGGTCACGCGCCGAAGGCGCCGCGGGGGGACCCGGCGGACCGGGTCCCCCCGATCCACGCACTTCGCCCCCCTCCGCTCCGCGCGGAGGGGGAGGCGCCGATGGCGCCGCGGGGGAACCCGGCGGTGCGGGTCTCCCCGATCCACGCACTTCGTCCCCCTCCGCTCCGCGCGGAGGGGGAGGCGCCGATGGCGCCGCGGGGGGACCCGGCGGTGCGGGTCCCCCCGATCCACGTCAGAGCGGAATCTCCCGCAGCGCCGAGGCCGCCTTCACGCGAACGAATCCGGGCTCCGTCTCGTCGCCCGCCTTCTCGCGGAGAGTCTCGATGCTGAGCGGGTCGCGCAGCGTCGTGGCCGCCTTCGCGAGCCCTTCGACCGCGATCACCCGCACGGCGGGATTGGCGTCCTTTCGGAGCGCCAGTGCCAGGGCGTCGCGGATCGCGGGCGACGGCGGCATCTGGACGAGCGCCTCCGCAGCCTTCTTTCGAACGCCCGGGTTCCCGTCGTCCTTCAGCGTGCGGACGAGGACCTCGACGATCTCGGGCGAGGCGGCGGCGCGCTCGCCGAGCTCCCGGGAGACGAGGTCGATAGCCCGCCCGCGCGCCCCCTCGGTCGCCGCACCGGCGTTCACGACGTAGGCGAGGAGGGAGGCGACGGCCCGGTCCTCGGCGCGCCCCGACACGTGGTATCGGGTCGTGACGTCGAAGGAGATCGAGAGGCGGCCGTCCCCCTCGGACGGGCGGAACGCGACGTTCAGGAGCCGCGGATTCCCGGAGAGGTCCAGGCCGACCCGCGATGCGTCGAGCTGCCTCTCCGAGACGACGGCGACGGCGGGCGTCCCGGCCCGCTCGGCCTCGGCAACGGGGAACTCCGGCGGCGGGGCGCTCGCTCGCGCCAGGAGGAAGCCGCCGACGCCCGTCACCAGGAGCGCCGCGGCCTGGAGCACGGGCTTCCACCAAGGCCGCGGCCGGAACGGCACGACGTTCCGGCGGGCGAGCGCCTCCTGCATCCTTCCGATCGTCCGCTCACGGAACGCGACGGAGACGTCCGGTTCCGGGAGGGCGATCCGCTCCCACGTGTCGTCGAGGGCCGCCGCCGCCTGCCGGCAGCTCGCGCAACCCTCGAGGTGGCGCTCCACGTCGACCTGAAGGTCGTCCGCCGGCTCGCCCGCGGTGCGGGCGAGGGCGGTCTCTAGGATCTCGCGGCAGTCCACGACGGACCTCCTTCCTCGGCGAAGAGGGCGCGCAGCGTCTCCACGGCACGGAAGACGCGCGTCTTGACCGCCCCTTCGCTGATGCCGAGCGTCCGGGCGACCTCGGCGTAGGGCATCCCCTGATAGCGGGCCAGGAGAAGCGCTTCCCGCTGCTCGCGTGTGAGGCGCTCGAGGGCCGCCCGGACGACCCTCCGCTGCTCCTTCTGGAGGAGCCCTCCCTCGATCGAGCCCTCCCCCTTCGGCTCCGGCACGGCTTCGAGCGGAACCGAGGTCGTCCGCCAGGCGCTCCGGAGACGGTCCCGGCACGCATTGGCGGCGATCGCGAAGAGCCAGGTCGAAACCGACGCGCGGCCGTCGTACTGCTCGCAGCGGGTGATCATCTTCAGGAACACGTCCTGCGTGACCTCCTCGGCCTCGGCCCGGCTTCCGAGCATCCGCTCCGTGAAGCCGAGGATCGGACCGGCGTACCGGGAGAAGAGGCCCTCCGCCCCGGCCGGGTCCCCGGCCTTCACCCGGCCCATCAGGTCGGCGTCGTCGTCGGGTACGGTGTTCACCGCCCGCAAGGGTCTCACGACGGGTCAGACGGACGGGAGGGCCGAAGGTTTCGCGGCGTCCTTCCGGCCCCCGCCGTCGCCCGTCCGTCCCATCGGGCGTATCGTCGTCCGATGGCGCTGCCGTTCTACCTCGTCGACGCCTTCACCGACCGTCCGTTCGCCGGGAACCCCGCCGGAGTCTGCCTCCTTCGCGAGCCGCTCCCCGACGCCGTCCTGCAGAGCGTGGCGATGGAGATGAACCAGGCCGAGACGGCCTTCCTCCTTCGCGAAGGGGACGACTGGCGGCTCCGCTGGTTCACCCCCGAGGTCGAGGAGAACCTCTGCGGCCACGCCACGCTCGCCTCGGCGCACGTGCTCTTCGAGACCGGTCTCCTCGCGAGGGACGCCACCGCGCGATTCCAGACGAAGAGCGGCCTCCTGACGGCCGTCCGGCGGGACGCGACGATCGTCCTCGACTTCCCGGCCACCCCGGCCGAGCCCTTCCCGCCGCTCGAGAAGGCGGTCCGCGCGCTCGGCGTCTCCCCCTCCTTCTCGGGGAAGACCCGCTTCGACCTCTTCTTCGAGGTCGCCGAAGAGGCCGAGGTGCGGACGCTCCGCCCCGACTTCGCCCTCCTCGAGGAGGTCCCGTACCGGGGCGTCATCGTCACGGCCCGCGCCGAGGACGGAAGCCCCCACGACTTCGTCTCCCGTTTCTTCGCACCGGGATGCGGCGTCCCGGAGGACCCGGTCACCGGCTCGGCGCATTGCGCGCTCGGACCGTACTGGCAGGGGAAGCTCGGGAAGGACGACCTCGTCGGCTACCAGGCCTCGGCCCGCGGGGGGACCGTCCTCGTCGGCTGCCGCGGCGAGAGGGTCACCCTCGCCGGCTCGGCCGTCACCGTCGTCCGCGGCGAGCTCGCGCTACCGTGAGCCTCCGCCTCAGCCCTTCCCGAAGCTCCGGAGCCGGAGCGCGTTCGTCACGACGCTGACGGACGAGGCCGCCATCGCGAAGCCCGCGAGCATCGGGTTCAGCGTCCAGCCCGTCCACGGGTAGAAGGCGCCCGCAGCGAGCGGGATCAGGACGACGTTGTAGGCGAACGCGAGGAAGAGGTTCTGGCGGACGTTGCGGAGCGTGGCGGCCGAGAGGTCGATCGCCGTCCCGATTCCCGAGAGCGCCCCGCCGACGAGAGTGACGTCCGAGGCGGCGCGGGCGACGTCGGTCCCGGAGCCGATGGCGACACCGAGGTCGGCCGCCGCGAGGGCCGGCGCGTCGTTGATCCCGTCGCCGATCATCGCGACGACCTCGCCCGAAGCGCGCAGCGCCTTCACGCGCTCGGCCTTCTCCTCGGGCGAGAGCCCCGCCGCGACGTTCCCCTCCGGGATCCCGGCCGCGCGCGCCGCCGCCGAGACCGCCGCGGGACGGTCCCCCGAGAGGAGGTGGAGCGAGAGGCCTCGCGCGGCGAGCTCCGCGAGCGCCTCCCGCGCGTTCGGCTTCAGCGGATCGGAGAGGACGACCGCTCCTCGGAGCGCCCCTCCGAGCGCGAGGAGGACGAGCGTCCCTCCGTCCGCCCCGCCCGGGCCCGGTACGGGGACCGGCACGTCCTGCGCGCGGAGGAACGCCTCGGAGCCGGCGAGGGCCTTCAGACCGCTCACCGTTCCGGTGACGCCTCCGCCGGGCACCGCCGCGACGTCGCGAGCCCGGCCGAACGCGAGGCCTCTCCGCTCTGCTTCCGCGACGATCGCCCGACCGAGCGGATGCTCCGACCCGCTCTCCAGTGCGGCGAGCGCCGCGAGGAGGCCCGCTTCGCTCTCCCCGGAGACGGGCCGGACCGCCGTGACCGACGGCCGTCCGGCCGTGAGGGTCCCGGTCTTGTCGAAGACGACCGTCGTCACCCGCGCGGCCTTTTCCAGGACCCCGGCGTCGCGCAGGAGGAGCCCCATGCGGGCGCCGCGGCCGGTCCCGACGACGAGGGCCGTCGGCGTCGCGAGGCCGAGGGCGCAGGGACAGGCGACGAGGAGGACGGAGGTCGCCGCGAGGAGCGCGCGCAGGAGCCGCGGCTCGGGGCCCCACGCGATCCACCCCGCGAAGGAGACGAGCGCGACGAGGACCACCGCCGGGACGAAGACCGCCGCGACGCGGTCGACGAGCCGCTGCACGGGCGCTTTCGTCGCCTGCGCCTGCCTCACGAGCTTCACGACCTGCGCGAGCGCCGTCTCCTTGCCCACCCGCGTCGCCTTCAGGACGATCGCGCCGTTCCCGTTCACCGTCGCGCCGAGGAGCGGGTCTCCCGGCGATTTCTCGACCGGGATCGACTCCCCCGTCACGAGCGACTCGTCCACGGCCGTCGACCCCTCGACGAGCACGCCGTCCGTCGGGACCTTCTCTCCCGGAAGGACGCGAAGGAGGTCTCCCGCGCGGACCCGTTCGAGCGGCACCTCCAGGTCGGCCCCGTCCCGGACGAGGCGCGCCTTCCGGGCGCCGAGCCTCGCGAGCGCGCGGATCGCATCCCCCGCCTTCCCCTTCGCCCGCTCCTCGAGGTACCGGCCCAGGAGGACGAGCGCGACGACGACGACCGCGGCCTCGTAGTAGACC
>JAGOBQ010000410.1 GCA_017999215.1 Thermoanaerobaculia bacterium | reverse complement strand
TCGCTTCCCCGAGGTAGCCGAGGAGGTGAGAGAGGACCGTCCCGTGCGTGTAGACGCGGCGCTCGGTCGTCTGGACGACGAGCTCGGGGTGCTCGAGCGCGTGGGCCTCCACGGCGCCGACCTCGGCGATCGAAAGGTCGTCGTCCAGGACGACCGGAACGAAGTCGTATCCCCCGCGAAGGCGTTCGACGCGCCGGCGGAGATCCTCGAGGGGCCGTCCGAGGAGGGTCGAGACGAAACGGAGGGAGGCCTCGACGTCCCGCGTCTCCCGCCGGTAGAGGAGGAGCGTGAAGGAGGGCTCGTTCTCCGCCAGGAGCTTCCCGTTCCGGTCCAGGATGAAGCCGCGCGAGGCGTTGATCGGGACCGACCTCTGCCGGTTGTTCTCGGCCTGGCGGGCGTAGTCGTCTCCGCGGAGGACCTGGTGGACCCAGTAGATGCCGACGAGGAGAGCGAGGACCGAGAACGATGCCACGGCGAGCCGGTCGATCCGGCGGAGGAGGGGGCGGCGGTCCTCGCGGGCGCTGGAGGGCATCGGGGTCCCGACTATGCCAGCCTTCGGCGTCGGCGCGCCGCGCGGCGCTCCTTCCAGGGATAGCGGAGGAACGCCTGGAGGACGGCGGCGAGGAGCCCGGTCCCGGCGGCCCGGAAGGCGAGCGACGCGAGAGCGGGGTGGAGCGGCTCGCCGCGCAGGATCCAGAGGAGGAGCGTCACGACGAGGCCGTCGACGACGACGGCGCCCCAGACGAGGAGTCCGAGCAGGACGGGCTTCTCGACGAGGGCGCGGGCGCCGATCGCCGCGAGGAGATAGGCGACGAGGACCTTGGAGAACGAGTGGAGGCCCCAGAGCCGGCCCGGCGTGGCGAGAGCGTCCTCGGCGAGCCCCGCGGCGAAAGCCGTGAGCATCGCGGGGACCGAGCGCCCGCGGCGCGCCACCGACGCGACCGGCAGGTAGAAGAGGTCCGGCGGGTGGGGAAGCGCGAGGACCCCGAGGAGGAGCGTGCCGAGGGCGGCGAGGGCGAGGCCGAGCGCGACGGTCACGGCTCGGGGCGCCCGGCGGGCGCGGTCCCCGGCGCCGGGGCGTCGGGGCGGACGGGAGGGATGACGAAGACGAGCGGCTCGCGGCTCGGATCGGCCGCGAGGTCGACCGGGAGCTCGAGGAAGAGCGAGGCGCCGGGGCGCCGGACGGCGGCGATCCGCCCGAGGCGCAGTCCGCGCGGGTAGACCCCGTCGGTGCCGGACGTGACGACCTCCTCGTCGACGGCGACGTCCGCGATCGCCGGGACGTACTGGATCGCCGCGCCGGAGGCGCCGTCGCCGCGGGCGACCGCTACGCGGCCCGTCCGCGGGAGGAGGACGCCGGTGGCGGCCGTCCGGTCGGAGAGGAGCTGGACGCGCGCGCCGCGCTCCCCGGCGGAGACGACGCGTCCGAGGAGCCCCTCCTCCCCGACGACGACGCCGCCCGGCTCGACGCCGTCGGCGCGGCCGCGGTCGAGGAGGGCGGTCTGAAACGGGCCGGCCGTCTCGATGACGACGATCCGCGCGGGGCGGGTCCCGGCCGGCGGCGCGGGGACCGCGCCGAGGAGCCTCACGAGCCGGTCCCGCTCCAGCGCGGCCCCGTACAGGGAGTGGAGGCGCGCCTCGAGCGCGGTGACCCGCTCGCGGAGCGCGGCGTTCTCCTCCCGGAGCGCCTCGCGCGTCGCGAAGCTCCCGGCGAGCGAGCCGGCGGCGGAGCGGACCCCCGTCGTCCCGCGCACGAGGACGGAGGAGGCGTCCAGGGCCCACTCCTCCGCGAGCGTCCCCTGCTCCGACCTCCTCACCTGGAGGGAGAGGAGGATCACGCAGCTGCCGAGCAGCGTCGCGAGGACGAGCGCCGGCCGTGCGGGGGAGAGCGGAGCGGCCACCGGGGCCTCAGTCGACGGAAATCTTCCGGAGCAGGTCGACGTCCGCGAGCATCGCGCCCGTCCCGAGCGCGACGGAGTCGAGCGGGAGCTCGGCGATCGTGATCGGGAGCCCGGTCTCCTCGCGGAGGCGCCGGTCGAGGTTCTTCAGGAGCGAGCCGCCCCCGGTGATGACGATCCCCTTGTCCATGATGTCGGCCGAGAGCTCCGGGGGGGTCTTCTCGAGCGCGACGCGGACGGCGTCGACGAGGATGCCCACCGTCTCCGCGAGCGACTCGCGCACCTCGGCGTCGGTGAGCGTGAGCGTCTTGGGGATCCCCTCGACGAGGTCGCGCCCCTTGATCTCCATCGTGAGCGGCTCGTCGAGCGGGAAGGCCGACCCGATCTCGATCTTGATCTGCTCGGCGGTCCTCTCGCCGATGAGCAGGTTGTACTTCCTCTTGATGTACTGAATGATCGCCTCGTCCATCTCGTTCGAGGCGACGCGCACGGACTTCGAGTAGACGATGCCGGCGAGAGAGATGACCGCGACGTCGGTCGTCCCGCCGCCGATGTCGACGATCATGTTCCCGGTCGGCTCCGTGATCGGGAGCCCCGACCCGATCGCGGCCGCCATCGCCTGCTCGATGATGAAGACCTCGCTCGCGCCCGCCTGGAGCGCCGAGTCCTTCACCGCGCGCTTCTCGACCTGCGTGATGTCGGAGGGGACCGAGATGACGATGCGCGGCCTCACGAACGGCGAGCGACCGATCGCCTTCTTGATGAAGTAGTCGAGCATCTTCTCGGTGATCTCGAAGTCGGCGATGACGCCGTCCTTCATCGGGCGGATCGCGACGATGTTCCCGGGCGTCCGGCCGAGCATCTCCTTCGCCGCGCCGCCCACCGCCTCGACCCTGTTCGTGACGCGGTTGACGGCGACGATGGAGGGCTCGCGGACGACGATGCCGCGCCCCTCGGCGAAGACGAGCGTGTTCGCGGTGCCGAGGTCGACCGCGAGGTCCGAGGAGAACCACGAAAATAGAGAGCGCAGGCCCAAGGGAGGTTCCTTTCGGCGTCGTGAGCGCCCCGGGGGGCGCGGGTTTCGGGCTAATAGACCTCGATCATGACCGTCTCCCGCCGGAGGGTCTCGTTCCCGGCCCCGTCCACGGCGCGGACCGTGAGGACGTTGACCCCTTCCCTCTCGAAGGAGATCACCTTGCGGAAGACGCCCGAGGCGTCGACGTCGGCCGGCTCGCCGTTGACGAAGACCGAGGAGCCGGGCTCGGAGCGGCCCGAGAGGATGACGAGCGTCCCGTTCACCTGCGGGCGGGAGAGGACGAGCTCGGGGGGGACCGTGTCGGGCCCGCCTCCCCGCCCTCCGCCCGCGAGCACCTTGAAACGGCGGATCGGCGACCACTCGGAGGTGACGTTCCCCTCGGCGAGCGTCGCGACGCGCCAGTAGAAGGCCCCTTCCTCGGTCACGGTGACGACGGCCTCCGGCTTCGGGCGGTCGTCGACGATGAGGATCGAGTCGGGGATGAAGAGGCGGCTCCGCGCGATCTGGAGCCGGCAGCGCGCTCCCCGGGCCGCCGGCGACCACTTCAGCGTCACCGGCTGGCGCCGGTTCAGGTCGAAGACGGCGGTGTCGTCGGGGGAGAGCGGCCGAGGGGGGTCGGGGAGGACGGTCTTCGGGCCGAGGCCGCCGGCGCCAAGGCGCGCCACGACCCGCTCGCGGTCGCGGAGGGTCACCGACCCGGTCTCGGTGGAGAGGGTCACGCGGCCGCGGTAGGCCGAGACGCCGGTCGTCTTCGAGGTGTCGACGTCGACTCCGACCGCCGACCGCGAGGCGATGTCGGCCGTCGCGGCGTCGGTCCGCACGATCGAGCGGGAGCCCTCGCCGGTGTCGACGTCGACGGTGCCGACGATGAACTTGATCTCGGACTGCCGCTGCGGCGCCCCATCGGCCCCGCCGGGCAGGACCTTGCTCCGGTGGACCTCGAAGAGGGTCTCGGCCTTGATCCGGTAGAACGTGCCGTCGACGGCCATCACCTCGGCGAGCCCGTTCGCGCCGGTCTTCAGGAAGTCTCCCTCGTAGAGCTTCATCCCGACGCGGGCCGTCTCCCAGTTGGCCCGGCTCGCGCGCTGGATCTCGACGCGTCCCCCGAGCTCCATGATGGCCGCGTCGTGCCGGACCGCGCCCGTTCCGGCCGTGATCCGGAGCGCGAGCTGCCGCGCCTCCACCGCCTGCTGGAGGGCCTCCGGATAGCGCGCCGCGGCGAACGAAGCGCGCGCGCCCTCGAGCTTCTCGGCGGCGGCGGCGATCTCCTCGCGGGCGCGGGCGGCCCCGGGGGCGATCCGCCCCTTCGCGAGGAGCTCGTCGGCGGCGGCGATCTCGCGCCGCGCGCGTCCCTCGACGTCCTCGCCCCGGTTGAGCCAGAAGTAGATGCCGGCCGAGACGAGAATCGCCGCGCCGAGGACGACGAGCGCCCAGCGCCAGAGCGTCTCCTTGGAGACGTAGTACCAGTCGAGCTCGACCTCGAACCGGCGGCCGTCCTGCTTCCTCGACATAAACTTCGGGCCTTCAGCCGCTTACCAGCGAACCTCCATTTATACCATGCCCCTC
>JAGOBQ010000035.1 GCA_017999215.1 Thermoanaerobaculia bacterium | reverse complement strand
GAGGGAGAGCGTGTGAGGGCAGATCGGCGTCAGGATGATCGCCGGCATCGTCGGCGCGAGGATCGGGCCGCCCGCCGAGAGGTTGTAGGCCGTCGACCCGGTCGGGGTGGAGACGATGACGCCGTCGCCCCGGTAGCGGAGGACTTGGCGGCCGTCCACTTCGACGCGGATCGTCGCGATCCGCGAGAGGGCCGACTTCCCGATCACCGCGTCGTTCACGACCCGGATCCTCCGGCGCGGCCGCCCCGGCTCGACGACGTCGACCCAGAGCAGGCGGCGCGTCTCGACGGGGGCCGTCCCGGCGAGCGCCTCGGTCAGGAGCGGCTCCCACGCGTCGGGCGGGCAGGCCGTCAGGTATCCGAACGTCCCGATGTCGATTCCGAGGATCGGGACACCCGGCGCGGGATGGCGCGCGACCGAGAGGAGCGTCCCGTCGCCGCCGAGCGTGACGAGGAGGTCGACGTGACGTCCGATCTCCGCGCGCGGGACACCGCCCATCGCCGAGCGCGCGCCCATCGACTCCGCGTCGTGGAGCACCTCGACGCCGCGCTTCCGCAGCCACGCCTCGAGCCGGCGGGTGATGTGGATCGCCTCGCCGCTCGTCGTCCGGGTGACGAGGCCCACCCGCCGGACGGGCCTCCGGCGCGCCTTCGGTCGCGTCGACATCGGCCGATTCTAGTCGCTGCCGCTCGGCGGCGCGCCGAGCCGGAACGCGGCGAGGAGCTCGACGTTCCCGTCGGCGCCCGTGATCGGCGACGGGACGGTCCCGGCGTGGACGAGGCCGAGCGCCACGGCCGCCGCGACCACCCGCTCGAGAGCGCGGGTCCGAACGTCCGGGTCGCGGACGATCCCGCCCTTCCCCACCTCGCCCCGCTCCGACTCGAACTGCGGCTTGACGAGGAGGAGCGCCTCCGCACCCGGGGCGAGGAGCGGCACCGCGGCGGGGAGGATCAGGCGCAGCGAGATGAACGAGACGTCGGCGACGAGGAGCGAGCAGGGCTCGGGGACGTCCGAACGCGAGAGGAGCCGCGCGTTGACTCCCTCACGGAGGACGACGCGCGGATCGTTCCGGAGCTTCGCGTGCAGCTGCCCGTGCCCGACGTCGATCGCGTAGACGCGGGCCGCTCCGCGCGAGAGGAGGACGTCGGTGAAGCCGCCCGTCGAGGCGCCGACGTCGAGACAGGTCCGGCCGGCCGGGTCGATCCCGAACGCGTCGAGCCCTCCGGCGAGCTTGACGCCGCCGCGCGAGACCCAGGGGTGCTCCGGCCCCTCGACCGTCAGCTCCGCGTCCGCGCCGACCGGGGTCCCCGGTTTCGGACGCTCGACGCCCGCCACCTTCACGCGTCCCGCGAGGACGAGCGCCTCCGCCCTCGACCTCGACTCGGCGAGCCCGCGCGCGACGAGGAGGAGGTCGAGCCGCGTCTTCGGCGAAGCCATCAGACGTCGACGACGACCTTCAGCGTCGCGCCGCCGCCCTCCGCGAGCGCGAACGCCTCGACCGTCCGTTCGAGGGGGAGCCTGTGGGTCACCAGCCTCTCGACCGGGAGCGTGCCGGAGGCGATGAGGTCGAGAGCGCGACGCGTCTCGAGCGGCCCCGAGGAGTAGCTGAAGCGGAGCGTCAGGTCCTTGAAGTACGGGACGTTCGGCGCAATGGGCCACGTCTCTCCCGGCGCGACCGGAGAGAAGAGGACGACGCGCCCCGCCGGCGCCGCCGCCTCGATCGCCGGCAGGACCGCCGCGGGCGACGTCGGGACGACGAAGACGACGTCGGCCCCGCGCGGCGCGGCCGCGCGGACCGCCTCGGGGAGATCCGCAGCGCGCGGGTCGATCGCCGCGTCGAAGCCGTGCTCGAGGGCGAGCCGCCGCCGGACGGGATCGGGGTCGCTCCCGACGAGGAGCGCGGCCCCGGCAAGCCGCGCGAGCCAGCCGAGGAGAAGCCCGTTGGAGCCGAGGCCGACGACGAGCGCCGCGTCCCCGGGCCGGACGAGCGCGCGGTCGACCGCCTTGAGCGCGCACGCGACCGGCTCGACGAAGGCGCCCCCGGTGAACGAGACGTGCGGCGGAAGGAGGAGCGCGTCGCGGGCGACCGAGGGCGCCTCCACGCGGACGTACTCGGCGAGCCCCCCGGGATGGAGGCGCGACGGCTTCCACTCCGCGCACATGACGGGCTCCCCCGCCGCACAGTACCGGCAGGCGCCGCACGGGACGTGGTGGTGGACGAAGACCCGATCGCCGCTCCGGACGTGGACGACGCCGGGTCCCGTCTCGGCCACGACTCCCGCGGTCTCGTGCCCCAGGACGGCCGGGGCCTTCGAGGCGACGTACCACGGATGGACGTCGCTCCCACAGACGACGACCGCCTTCATCGCCACGAGGATCTCGCCCGGACCGGGCCGCGGCGTCTCCATCTCGACGATCTCGACCTGCCCGGGCGCGCGGACGAGCGCGGCCTTCATCGTGCGCGGGATCACGGCCGGAACGCCACCTTCATCTCCTCGCCGCGCGAGAGCCTCTCGAGGACGAACGGGTATCTCTCGAGGGGGCTCTCCGACGTGACGAGGAGACCGACCGGGAGCTCTCCGAGCGAGAGGAGCTCGAGGGCCCTCCGCGAGTCCTCCGGCGTGTAGTGGAACGAGCCGGCGAGCGTCACCTCGTCGTAGTGGACCCGGTGCGCCAGCACCGCGAGGCGCGCCTCCCGTGCGAGGCCGGCGAAGAGGAGGACCGTCCCGCCGCGCGCGGCGAGCCCCGGCGCCTCCTCCGCCACCTCCGGCGCTCCCGTCGTCTCGACGACGAGCTCGGCGCCGCGCGAGCCGCCCCGGTCGCGGACCTGAGGTCCCAGGCTCTCCCGCATGGAGAGCGTCTCGGCGCCGAGCGAGGCGTGAGCCGCGAGCCGCGCGGGGTTCCGGCCCGCGACGAGGACGCGGGCCGCGCCCCGGCGGAGGAGGAGGGCCGTGAACATCAGGGCGATCGGGCCGGAGCCGAGGACGAGGACCGTCCGGCCCGACGGGTCGGGAAGCCTGCCGAGGCCGCGCAGGACCGAGGCGAGCGGGTCGAGGAGCGCCGCGGCGTCCGACGGGAGCGCGTCGGGGACGCGCAGGAGCGTCGACGCGACGACGCGCGCGGGAATCCGCACCTGCTCGGCCCACGTCCCCCAGACGGCGTGATCGAAGGCGGTCGGGCAGTGGTTCGGGCGCCCCTCGCGGCAGTCGGGGCACTCCCGGCAGGGACCGCTCACGCCCGAGACGACGCGCTCGCCGACCGCGAACGGGACCCCCTCGCCGGCCCGGACGACGCGGCCGCAGTACTCGTGCCCGAGGGCGGTCGGGAACGGTACCTTCGGATGGCCCCGGCGGATCAGCTTCAGGTCGGTCCCGCAGGTCAGGGCCGACTCCACCCGGACGACGACCTCCCCCGGCCCCGGCTGGGGCTCCGGGACTTCCCGGAGGGCGACGTGCCCGGGTCGCTCGCAGACGAGCGCGCGCATCGGCCTCGCGGCGTCAGCCCGCGGCCCGAGCCCGGATCGGGACGACGCCGGCCCCGGCGGTCCCCGTCCGGAAGGCGCGGAGGAGCCCCTCCTCGTCGATCCCGATCTCTTCCCGCTGCTCGGCCTGCGTGGCGTGCGGGACGAAACGGTCGGGGATCCCGAGCCGGTGGACGCGCGCCGCGACGCCGAGAGCGTCGAGCGCCTCGGAGACCGCCGACCCGAACCCGCCGGCCACCGCGTTCTCCTCGACGGTGAAGACGGTCGTCCCGGGCTTCACGAACTGCGCCAGCAGCTCGACGTCGAGCGGCTTGACCCACCGGGCGTTCAGCACGGAGAGCGACGCGCCCCCCTCGGCCGCCAGCCTCTCGGCCGCGCGGAGCGCCGGGAGGACGGGGTCGCCGACGGCCACGACGACGCCGTCCTTGCCGACGCGGAGGGCCTCGCCCTTGCCGACCGGCAGGACCCTCGGCTCGGCGTCGAGCGCCACGCCGTGCCCGGCGCCGCGCGGATAGCGGATCGCGACGGGCCGCCCGAGGGCGACCGCCGTGGCGACGAGGTTCCGGAGCTCGTTTTCGTCTTTCGGCGCGGCGACGTGCATGTTCGGGAAGACCCGCAGGTAGGAGAGGTCGTAGGCGCCGTGGTGCGTCGGGCCGTCCGCCCCGACGACCCCGCCCCGGTCGAGCGCGAAGACCACCGGGAGGTCCATGAGGCAGACGTCGTGGAAGACCTGGTCGTAGGCGCGCTGGAGGAACGTCGAGTAGATGGCGCAGACCGGCCGCATCCCCTGGGTCGCCATCCCGGCCGCGAAGAGGACGGCGTGCTGCTCGCAGATCCCGACGTCGAACGTCCGCGCGGGGAACTCCTTCGCGAACCTGTCGAGGCCGGTGCCGTCGGGCATCGCCGCGGTGATCGCCACGATCCGCTCGTCCTTCCGCGCCAGCTCGGCGAGCGCGTCGGCGAAGACGGCCGTATAGCTCGGAGGAGCGGCCTTCTTCGCGACTTCGCCCGTCTCGACCTTGAACGGCGAAGGTCCGTGCCAGAAGACCGGGTCCTTCTCGGCGAGCGCGTACCCCTTCCCCTTCGTCGTCCGGACGTGGAGGAGGATCGGCCCGTCGTACTCCTTCGCCTCGCGGAGCGTCCGGACGAGGACCGGGAGGTTGTGGCCGTCGATCGGACCGACGTACTTGAACCCCAGCTCCTCGAAGAGCGTGCCGGGGACGAGGGCCTTCTTCAGGCCGTCCTCGAGGTTCTCGGCCATCTCGGCGAGCCGCTCGCCCTTCGGGAGCTTCTTCAGGATCCCCCCGACCTCTTCGCGGACCCGCTTGTAGATCTGCCCGCGCGCGATCCGGAGGAGGTAGCCCGACATCGCCCCGACGTTCGGCGCGATCGACATCTCGTTGTCGTTCAGGATGACGATGAGCCGGCGCTTGAGGTAGCCGCCCTGGTTCAGCCCTTCCATCGCGACGCCGCCGGTCAGGCCGCCGTCTCCGATGATCGCGACGACGTCGTAGTCGTCTCCCTTCGCGTCGCGCGCCGCGGCCATGCCGAGCGCCGCCGAGATGGAGGTCGAGGCGTGCGCCGCGCCGAAGACGTCGTACTCCGACTCGGCCCGGCTCGTGAATCCCGAGAGCCCGCCCTTCTGCCGGATCGTGTGGAGGCGGTCGCGGCGTCCCGTCAGGACCTTGTGCGGGTAGCACTGGTGGCTCACGTCCCAGACGAGGAGGTCCCGCGGCGTGTCGAAGACGTAGTGGAGCGCGACGGTCAGCTCGACGGTCCCGAGGCCGGAGGCGAAATGCCCTCCCGTCTTCGAGACCGTGTCGATCAGGAAGGTCCGGAGCTCGTCGGAAAGGACCGCGAGCTGCTCGAGCGTGAGGGGCTTGAGGTCCCGGGGCCAGTTCACCCGGTCCAGGAGCGGGGTCGGACGCTGGGTCATAGAACCCTCGATGATATCCGGATCACCGGTCCCTGTGCGCCGCGTAGCTGGCGAGGGCGGACAGGAGGCCCGGCTCTCCCTCCAGAGCCCGCGCCCGCTCGAGAGTCGCGGCGAGGGCCTTCTCCCGCTCCGCGACGGCCCCCTCGAGGCCGTAGACGGAGACGTAGGTCAGCTTTTCCTGGGCTTCGTCCTTCCCGACGCTCTTCCCGAGGACGGCGGCGCTCGCGGTCACGTCGAGAAGGTCGTCGGCGATCTGGAAGAGGACGCCGAGCGCATCGCCGTAGGCCGCGGCGCCCCGCCGCCGCTCCGGCGGAGCGCCCGCGAGGACCGCCCCGAGCTCGCACGCGGCCGACAGGAGCCTCCCGGTCTTCTTCTGGTGGATCTCCCGGAGACGCGCCTCCGTCCGGAGCTCCCCGTGCCCGCTCCCGGAGGCCGCGAGGTCGAGCGCCTGGCCTCCGGCCATCCCATCGGCCCCGATGGCCCGGGCGAGGAGGAGGACCGCCTCCGCCCGCCGCTCGGCGAAACCCTCCCCGCGCGGACGGGACGAGAGGACCTCGAACCCGAGCGACTGGAGCGCGTCTCCCGCGAGGAGGGCCATCGCCTCGCCATGGACGACGTGACAGGTCGGCTTGCCGCGCCGGAGCGCGTCGTCGTCCATGCACGGGAGGTCGTCGTGGACGAGCGAGTAGGTGTGGACGAGCTCCAGCGCGACCGCGGCCTCGGCGACCTCCTCTCGCGGCGCCCCGCTCGGGCCGAGGACGTCGTGGAACGCCATCGCCAGCGCCGGACGGAGGCGCTTCCCCCCGGCGAGAGTCGAGTAGCGCATCGCGTCGGCGA
Organism: Thermoanaerobaculia bacterium; assembly: GCA_017999215.1. GTDB lineage: Bacteria > Acidobacteriota > Thermoanaerobaculia > UBA5066 > UBA5066 > UBA5066. Next base: position 9,359 of record JAGOBQ010000035.1, on the reverse strand, counting down.
GAGGGTCGCCCGGCGGCGGGAGGACCCGCGCGAGGGCCGTCTCCGTCTCCGCCTTCGCCAACGCGAGGAACGCCTCGAGGCTCACTCCTTCTCCTCTTCGCCTTCGTCGCCGCCGCCCGGCTCCTCGTCCGCGTCGAGCGGCTCCGTGACCAGCCCGTCCGGCGTCTCCTTCAGGACGACGTCGACCCGCTTCTGGATCTCCTCGAGCTTCCCTCGGCAGAAACGGGAGAGCGCCACCCCCTCCTCGAAGAGCTCCAGCGAGGCTTCGAGGCCCCGCTCCGGCTCCTCCAGCTCGGCCACGATCTTCTCCAGGCGCTCGAGCGCCTTCTCGAACGTGAGCCCCTTCGGCAGCTTCGTCTTCGACGTCATCGGTCACCGTCCTTCGGGATGTCGGTCACGCGCGCACGGAGCGTCCCGCGCGCGAGGACGATGCGGAGGGGGTCGCCGGGAGCCACCGCCTCCGCGTCGACGAGGGGCGTCTTCGTCCCCTCGAGGTAGGTCACGGAATAGCCGCGGGCGAGGACCCGGAGCGGGTCGAGCGCCGACAGGGCGCCGGCCAGGGCGCCGAGCCGCTCGCGGGCGCCGCCGAGGCTCCGGGCGAGCCGATCGGCCGCGGCGCGCTCGGCCGCGGCGACGCGCGCGTGGCCGAGCGGGAGGGACGCGCGCTCCGGCCATCCGGCGATCGCCGACTCCGAGCGTTGGAGGCGCTCGCCGAAGGCCGAAGGCAGTCTTCGCACGGCCGAGAGGAGCTCGCGCGCGGCCGAGGTGAGCCGCCCCCGCGCCGACTCCCCCCGCGCCGGGAAGCCGGCGAGCGCGGGAGCGTTGAGGAGGCGCGCCGCGTCGGCGTGCGCGGCGAGGAGCCGGCCCTTCAGAGTCCGGCCGAGCTCTCGCGAAAGCCCCTCGATCCGGGCCTCGAAGTCCTCCCGGCGGGCCACCACGAGCTCCGCCGCCTGGGAGGGGGTCGCGGCGCGCAGGTCGGCGGAGAGGTCCGTCAGCGTGACGTCGATCTCGTGCCCCACGGCCGAGATCGTCGGAACGCGGCACGCGGCGACGGCCCGGACGACCCTTTCGTCGTTGAACGCCGAGAGGTCGTCGCGCGACCCGCCGCCGCGCGCCACGATCACGACGTCGGCGGCGCCGAGACGCGAGAAGCCCTCGACGGCCCGCGCGATCTCGGCGGGCGCCGACGCTCCCTGGACCGCGACCGGCCAGACCGTCACGTGCGCGTTCGGGAAGCGCGCGGAGAGCACCTTGAGGATGTCCCGCACCGCGGCTCCGTGCCGCGACGTGACGACTCCGATCCTCCGCGGGAGGAGCGGGAGCCTCCGCTTCCTCGCGGGGTCGAAGAGCCCCTCCGCGGCGAGCCGTGCCCGAAGCTGCTCGAGGGCCAGCTGGAGCGCGCCCGCGCCGACCGGCTGGATCTCGGCGACGACGAAGGAGAGCTTTCCGCTCCGCGGGTAGACGTCGGGGCGCCCCCGCGCGAGGACCTCCATCCCCTCCTCGGGGCGGAACGGGACGCGCGCCACGTCCGACGCCCACATCACCGCCGGGAGGGCGGCGCTCGCGTCCTTGAGCGTGAAGTACGCGTGCCCCGACGACCAGACTCTCCACTCTCCGATCTCCCCCTTCACCCAGGCGTCGGGGAGCGAGGCGCGAAGGACCCCGTTCAGCTTCGCGACGAAGACCGACACGGGGACCGCCGACCCCTCGGGAGAGCCGTCTCCGAAGGGCAGGGTCGGTTCCGCGGGACGCCCCGGGGCCCGCCGCGGCACGCGGTATCGAAACGACATCGGCTCTGCATTCTATTGGCGTGTGGGAAGAGCCTCGACGCTCCGCCGGATCCGGGGGGTCCGGGGGGCCGCGAACAGCGCCCCCCGGCGAGGCTAGAGTTCCGGCGCCGCGCCGCTCCCGGCCCGCGCCGCCGCGAACGGGAGGGCGAGGACGACGAGCATGAGGCGGAGGACCTCCACGTCGCCGAAGTTGTACTCGAAGACCCCGGCGACGAAGAGGGCGGCGTTCGCCGCGAGCGCCCCCCGCGCCAGCGCGCGAACGGCGGGACGCGAGCGGTCTCGCGCGAGCGGCCACGCCGAGAACGCCGCGACGACGAGCGCCAGATAGGCGAGGGCCGACGGCACGCCGGTCTCCGCCGCCACGTGAATGGCGTTGTCGTGAAGGTGCCCCACCGCCGGCTCGACGAACCCCGGCTGGCGGTAGAGCGGGTAGAGCTCCTTGATCCGCCCCGGGCCCACCCCGAAGAACGGCCGCTCGGAGACCATCACCGCCCCCGCCCGCCACATCGCGAGCCGGTCCCGCGCCGCGGCGTCGGTCCGGTCGAACGTCGACGCCGCCCGCTCCTTCACGCCGGCGGGGAGGAGGAGGACGAGGAGCGCGACGAGCGGAGGGAGCGCGAGGCCGAGGCGGGGGCGGGCCGTCAGGACGAGGACGACGAGACCCGCGGCGAGGCCGAGATACGCGTTGCGGGTGAACGTCAGGCCGACGAGGAGCGCCGCGCCGACGGCCAGGAGGCCGTCGGCGACACGGCCCGGCGCCGGAAGGCTCCGGGTCAGCGCGCGCGCCGCGAGGACGAGCGCGAGGACCATCAGGAGGCCCGCGTACGTCATGTAGATCGACAGGCCGCCGGAGAGGCGTTCGTCGACGTTGTCGTGGCCGAGGAGGAACCAGTCGACGAGGCCGCGCAGGACGAGGTAGAGCGTCGTCAGGCGGAGCGCGTCGACGAGGAGGTGGGCGTCGTCGGCGTCGTCGACGAGGAGCGCGACGAGGAGGACGAGGGAGAAGGTGAGAAGGCCCTTCAGCCCCGCGAGGGAACGCAGGACGTCCGTCGAGAAGAGCGCCGAGAGGACGCCGAGGAGGACGAAGAGGGCGACCGGCCCGAGGAGCGGCGAGGTCCTCCGCCCGCCTCCGGGATCGCTCTCGCCGGCGCCGCGCCGCCCGAAGGCGAGGACGACCGCGCCCAGGATCGCGACGGCCAGCGCGACGTTCGCGAGGGCGTTCGAGGGCGTGAGCGCGGCGCAGAGGACGAGGCCCGCGAAGGCCGCTCTCGGGAGCGGCGCCCGGCGAGCGAGAGGCCCCGGCAGGAGCTTCAGGACGCGCGCGCCCCGGCGGGGAGGGCTTCCTCGACGAGCATGACCGGGATGTCCGACACGATCGGGTAGACCCGGCCGCAGACGGCGCAGTGGAGCCCGTCGGTCACGACCGGCTCCTCGTCGCGGAACTTGTCACGGTACTTCTCGACGACCTGCGCCGCCGCTCCGGCCTCGAGCGGGCAGAGGGTCACCGGGGGCCGCGGGTCGCAGGCCGGGCAGGCGAGGATGGCGAGGAGCTCGGGGTCGACGGCCATGCGCGGATGCTAGCAGCAGGCGGCCCGGCGGAAACGCCGGGACCGGGCCCGCCGCCTCAGAGCCTCTCCTGCAAGGGCGTGATCGACCGGGCCTTCCCCGTCGTCTCGTCCACGTCGACGACGGCGCCGCAGAGCCGGACGTCCCGGGTCGCCGTCTCCATCCCGCGCGGGGTCTGGAAGCGGAACCGTTCGAGGATGTTCTTCGGGTCGAAGCCGATGATCCCCTCGTAGGCGCCCGTCATCCCGGCGTCCCCCTGGTAGGCCGTCCCCTTCGGGAGGACGCGCGCGTCGGCCGTCGGGACGTGCGTGTGCGTCCCGATGACGAGCGAGGCCCTCCCGTCGAACCACCAGCCGACGGCCTGCTTCTCCGAGGTCGCCTCGGCGTGGATGTCGATCAGGACGACCTTCAGCTCCGGGCAGGAGGCCGTCATCTCGCCGAGGCAGGCGTCGCCGACCCGGAAGGGCGAGTCCGTCGCGGCCATGAAGACCTGCCCCTGGAGGTTCAGGACGCCGACCGGGATCCCGGCGGGCGTGTGCTGGACGGCCCACCCGCGGCCGGGGTTGCCGGGAGGGTAGTTCGCGGGGCGGAGGAGGTTCGGGATCTCGTCGAGATAGGGGACGAAGTCCTTCTTGTCCCAGATGTGGTTCCCCGACGTGAAGACGTCGATCGGGAGCTTCGAGAGGTCGGCGAAGATCTCCGCCGTCACGCCGAAGCCGCCGGCGGCGTTCTCGACGTTCACCACGGTGAAATCGACCCCCTCGCGGGCGATGACCTTCTCGAGGAGGCCGAGCGCCTTGCGCCCCGGCTTCCCGACGACGTCTCCGACGAAAAGGAGCTTCACGATCCGGTCCTCCCTGGGCTCTGACGAAGCCGCCCCGGGGATTCCCCGGGGCGGCGGGCTTCCGTTCTGCTGTCCGGGCTCTACTTGGCGTACTCGACCGCGCGGGTCTCCCGGATGACCGTGATCTTGATCTGGCCGGGGTACTGGAGCTCCGACTGGATCCGCTTGGCGAGGTCCTTCGACATCCAGAAGCACTCGGAGTCGTTCACCTGCTTGGCGTCGACGATGACCCTCAGCTCTCGCCCGGCCTGGATGGCGAAGGTCTTCTCGACCCCCTTCATCCCCTGCGTCATCAGCTCGAGCTTCTCGAGCCGCTTGACGTAGGTCTCGATGATCTCGCGCCTCGCGCCGGGGCGGGCCGCCGAGATCGCGTCGGCCGCGTTCACGAGGACCGCCTCGATCGTCCTCGGCTCGTAGTCGCCGTGGTGGCACTCCATGCCGTGGATGACCGCTTCGCTCTCCCCGTACTTCTTGAGGAGCTGCCGGCCGAGCTCGAGGTGCGTCCCCTCCTGCTCGCGGTCGATCGCCTTGCCGATGTCGTGGAGGATGCCGGCGCGCTTGGCGACGGCGACGTCGACCTTCAGCTCGCTCGCCATGTGGCAGGCGGCCCAGGCGACCTCCTTGGAGTGCTGCAGGACGCTCTGCCCGTAGCTCGTCCGGTACTTCAGGCGCCCCAGGAGCTTGACGAGCTCGGGGTGCAGGTCGGCGATCCCGAACTCGTAGGCCGCGGCTTCGCCCGTCCTCTTGAGGTCCTCCCAGAGCTCCGCGCGGACCTTCTCGACGACCTCCTCGATCCGGCCGGGGTGGATCCGGCCGTCCTGGATGAGCCGCTCGAGGGCCCTCCTCGCGACCTCGCGCCGGATCGGGTCGAACGAGGAGAGGAGGACCGCCTCCGGCGTGTCGTCGATGATGATGTCGACGCCCGTCGCGGCCTCGACGGCGCGGATGTTCCGCCCCTCGCGGCCGATGATCCGCCCCTTCATCTCGTCGCTCGGGAGGTCGAGGACGGTGACCGTCGTCTCGGCGACGTAGTCCGAGGCCATCCGCTGGGTCGTCATCGCGAGGAGGCGCTTGGCCTTCATCTGCGCGTTGTCGACCGCGTCCTCCTCGATCCGCCGGATCAGGCCGGTCGCTTCGAGGCGGGCCTCGTTCTCGAGGTCGCGGACGAGGTCCTTCTTCGCCTGCTCCGCAGTGAGGCCGGCGATCTCCTCGAGCTTCGCCCGCTGGGCCGCGACGAGCTCGTCGGCCGCCCTCTGGGCCTCCTCCTCGATCTCTCCGAGCCGCTTCTCCCGCTTGTCGAGGTTCTTCGCGCGGTTCTCGGCGTCCTGTTCCCGCTTCTCCGCGCTGCCGATCTTCCGCTCGAGCGACTCCTCTTTCGCGAGGAGGCGCTTCTCCATGTCGGCGAGCTCGTTGCGGCGCCGGGCGACCTCTTCGTCCATCGCCTCGCGGGACTTGAGGAACTGCTCCTTGGCGTCGAGCTCGGCCTTCTGGGCGGCAGCCTGTGCCTTCCGAACCTCGGCCTCGGCCTGGAGCTTCGCCGTCTCCAGGACCTTCTTCGCCTCGAGGTCGGCGAGGACCCGGGCGTCCTCGGCCCGTCCTCTCGCCTTCGTCGCGAGGACGAAGAAGACGCCGGCCGCCACGAAAAGGATCGCGGCGATGGCGACGTAAATGCTTGGATTCACCTGTGATCCCCCTCGTCTTCCGTCTCGTCGAGGGTGATCCTGAGCCGGGAAGCCGGATCGAGAGGCCGGAGATCTGCTGCCGCTACGACGTCCTCGAAGAGGGGAAAAGGCCCCCGCCTCGGCCGTGTGAGCCAGCGTCTTTGAACCCTTGCCAAACCAGGGAGAACGCCCCGGGGCGACCCGTCAGTTCCCCGGCCGGAGCCGGGGCGTCACAGGGTGGCCGGTCTTCGAGACGTTCGGGGTTCAAATATCGGTTCAAGGACATGTGCTCATTCACGCACCGCGCAGGGTGCCACGCCATTCCGTTCCGGCGTCCGCCGGGAGCTCCGCAGGCAGGATTCCGAGGATCTCATCCAATTTCTCGACGAGGCGGCCCGCCACCGGGACGAGCCGCCCCGGATCACCCATCCGGGTCTTGCTTCGGTACTGATGGAATTCGTCGGAGACGTTCAGGGCCGCAAGGATGGCGATCTTCGTCGAGTCGACGGTCGGGGCGTGCGCCGCCACCTCCCGCATCTTCCGGTCCACGAACGCGGCGAGGTCACGGATGTACTCCTCCTCGCCCGCGGCGCGGACCGAATAGGTCTGCCCGAAGATCTCCACCTGAATGACGGTCGGCCTGTTCTCCATCCCGGCAGCTCTCCTTCTCTGCTGCCGTTCCGAGGATAGCACGCACCGTCTCAGTCGATCGGGGCCGGTTCCTCCAAGCTCTTGACCAGACGCTCGATACGGGTCCGGACTTCCTCCCGCTCGGTCGTCAGGCGCGAAAGCTTCTCGTTCAGCTCGGCGACGTGCACGGCGCCCTCCCGGCTGTCCACGAGCTCGGCCTTGAGCCGGTCCCGCTCGGCCGCCGTCTCCTCGAGCGCCGCGAGAAGGCGGGCGTTCTCCCCTGCGGAGGCCGTTACCGCCGCGAGGAGGCGGGCCACCCTCTCCTCCATCGTCCCGAGCAGCTGCTCCAGCTCCGAGACGGCCTCCGGCGCCGTCTCTTCGACAGGAGCCTTGTCCTTCTTCCCGCTCATCTGGTTCTCCTTCAGGCAATGCCGTCCACCGCCGTCCCGGGGACGGCGAGGAGGCGCCTGGCGGCTTCGTCGCGCCAGCGGTTGATCTCGTCTCGCTCGAGCGAGCGTTCCGCGGACCCGAAGGCCACGGTGAGGGTCGTCTTGACGTGCCCTTCGGGGACGCCCGCGCCGCGCCAGAGGTACTTCGCGTCGACCTCGAGGAGCTCGGCCGGGGCACCCGTCCGGACGGCCGCGACGAGCGAATCCCAGGCAAGCGAAACCGGATGCGTCACCGTCAGGTCGATCTCGCTGCCGGGGAACCGCGACGGCATCTCGACCGAAGATGGCGGAGGCGGCGCCGGAATCGCGGCGAGGTCGACGTCTGCGACGACCGCCTCTCCGAGGTCCCACGCCGCGGCCTGCGGCCCGGCGAGGACACCGACCCAGCCGGCCGCCTTCCCGTCCACGACGATCTCGGCCGACCGACCCGGCGCCAGGAAGGGGAGGGTGGCGGGCCGGAACGCGGGAGCCGGCGCGCCGAACCCGGCGAAGAGGGCCGCGACGGCGCCCGAGCCGTCGTAGAAATCGGCGGGGCGCGCTTCGGCCGCCCAGTGGACTCCCCGGCGGCCCAGCAGGAGGATCGCCGCGCGCCGGGACTCGACCGGACACCCTTCGACGAGCGCGTAGGAGCGCCCGACCTCGAAGAGGGCGAGGTCGCCGAGCCCGCGCCGGACGTTGTGCCGGGCGGCGCGGAGGAGACCGACGACCGGCGTCGAGCGCATCGTGGTGAATGGCTCCCCGAGCGCGTTCGCGACGACCGGAGGCGTCCCGGCGACGCAGGACGCGAAGGGAGCGTTCTCCTCGGCCGAGACGAACGAGTAGGTGCACGCCTCCGCGAAGCCCGCCGCGGCGAGGAGGTCGCGTGCCCGCTCCTCGCGGGCGAGGACCGGCTCGGACCAGGTGGGGTTGTAGGCGTGCGGCAGCGTCTCGGGGAGCGAGGAGTAGCCGACGACCCGGATGACCTCCTCGATCAGGTCGCACTCCTGCTCGACGTCGACCCGCCAGGTCGGCACGGAGACCTCGAGGACTCCGGGCGCCGCCTCTCTCACGCCGAACGCGAGGGAGGAAAGGATCTCGACGCAGCGCTCGAGCGGCACCTCCATCCCGAGGAACGAGACGAGGCGCGCGTGCCGGAGGGTCACGCTCTTCCGCGGCCGCGGCGTCCCGTGCGCGTCGATCACCCCGCGCGCGACCGTCCCGCCGCAGTCGGCGAGGAGGAGCGCCGTGACGCGGTCGAGCGCTTCGAGCGTCGTCTCCGGGTCGGTCCCCCGCTCGAAGCGGTGGGAGGCGTCCGTGTGCATCCCGTGCCGGCGGGCCGTCTTCCGGACCGCGGTGGCCGTGAAGTGCGCCGACTCGAGGAGGACGCGCGTCGTGGAGGGCGTGATCGCCGTCGCGAGGCCGCCCATGACGCCCGCGAGGGCGACGGGCTTCTCGGCGTCCGCGATGACCAGGTCCTCCGGCGAGAGCGTCCGTTCCACGCCGTCGAGGGTGACGAGCGTCTCCCCGGAGCGGGCGCGGCGGACGACGATCGCGGGGAGTCCGTCGGCTTTCTTCGCGAGCGTGTCGAGGTCGAAGGCGTGGAGGGGCTGGCCGATGTCCCAGAGGACGTGGTTCGTCGCGTCGACCGGCGCCGAGATCGGGTTCATCCCGAGGCCCCGGAGGCGCTCCTGCACCGCGGCCGACGCTTCCCGGACGCGCAGCCCCTCGACGACCCGCGCGGAGTAGCGCGAGCAGAGGTCGGGGGCCTCGATCGTCACCGTCGCGAGCGAGGACGCCGCGACGGGCCCCTCCGGAGGTGCCGGCGCGGGGACGTCGCGGAACTCCCGGCCCAGGGCGCAGGCCGCCTCCCGGGCGAGCCCGCGGTGGTTCATCCCGTCGGGGCGGTTCGCCGTCAGCTCGACCTCGAGGACCGCGTCCCTCCCCTCCCCCTCCGTCCCTTCCACGATGAAGCCGACGTCGGTCAGGCGGCGGCGGAGCGTGGCGAGCTCGGGAAGGTCGCCGGGCAGGTACTGCCCGAGCCATTCGAGGCGGAACTTCATGGGGCTAGCTCCCCGGGAAGCCGCGACCGCGACTTCCGCATTCCCCGGGCGCGGAGCGCACGGTCAACTCCACGTCCGGTCGAGGAACCGGACGTCGTTCTCGAAGAGGAGGCGCAGGTCGGGGATGCCGTGGAGGAGCATGGCGATCCGGTCGATCCCCATCCCGAACGCGAAGCCCGTGTAGCGCTCCGGGTCGATCCCCGCGTTCGCGAGGACGTTCGGGTGGACCATCCCGGCTCCCATGATCTCGATCCAGCCGGAGTACGAGCAGATCCGGCACCCCTTCTCGCAGAAGACGCAGCTCACGGCGCAGTCGACGCCCGGCTCGACGAACGGGAAGAACGTCGGCGCGAGGCGCACCTCGGCGCGCCCCCCGAAGA
>JAGOBQ010000409.1 GCA_017999215.1 Thermoanaerobaculia bacterium | reverse complement strand
CGCGGGGCCGCCGCCGGTTCGACGGGAAGGAGACCGAGTTGATGCGGCGCCGTTCCGGCAGACGAGCCCTTCGCGTGGAGCGCGCGTGCGCGCGGACGCGGTGCGGTGCGGCGATCGCTCCCCGCGATCTCGAGGGCGCGGGTCACGGCGCTCTCGAGGGCCCCGTCATTTCGGAGTTCGAGGACGCGCGTGCGTGCGGCCTCGCGCGCCGCAAGGAGGGAGTACTCCGCGACGAGCTGCGTCCAGGTGCCGGGGGAGGTCTCCGCCCGAAACGGTTCCGCGCGTGTGATCAGGAAGACGGCCGCGGGTTCGTTCTGCGCCCACTGGGACCGCTCGAGGGCTATGGCTTGTTCGAGGACGTCGCGACGAGCGCCGCCGACGACGCCGTAGACCCACGTGGACCACCAGTACCGGTCGAGGACGACGGTCGTGCCAGCTTCGAGGAGCGGGGCGATCCGCGCCTCGATCGCATCGAGGTGGGCCGCGATGTGGAGCAGCTGGAGGCTCGCGGCGGAGAGACGCTCGACTCCGAAGCGCGCGGGGGCATGGTGCAGCTTGTAGACATGGTGCCCAAGAGTGCCCGGCTCCCTGCCGGGGAACGAGAGCAGGACGGCGGGACGATCTTGCGAGAGGCGGCGAGTGAACTCGGCGGCGATCGTCGACTTGCCGACACCGTCGGGGCCTTCGAACACGAAGAGGCGCCCACGTTCGTCGCGGTGATCAAGTGCGCGCTGCATCGGTCTCGCGGGTCTGGTGCGGAATCGCCGGCGCCGGTATGGGCCGCGGCGCCCCGTTCAGGAAGGTGCGAGCCGCCGCGACGGTGATCTTCTCTCCCCGGGTCGCGTTCGCGGCGACACAGGTGACCCGCGCCAGGTGGAGCCCGGTCTCCCGGGCGAAGAAGGCGCCGAGCTCGGCGAGACCCAGGTAGTTCCCGTAGGCTTTGTGGAAGATGTGCTGCGTCGCGTAGAACGCGGTGAGGACGAGGGAGCCATCAGCACCGGGGGTGAAGGCGACCTGATGGAGGCAGGGGAATCCCCGCTGGCGGGTTCGGACGTGGTCCAGGTGCGGGTCGATGATCGCGAGCTGGAGCGCGCTCCGCCGCTTGACGCCCCGCTGGAACGCGTCGAGGATGAACTCGAGCTGGTTCACCCCGGTCCGCGCATCTCCATACGAAATCATGCGGTGGAAGTACATTCCGTGACGGTTCGCCGGTTCTTTCCTGATCCGCGGGTATACCTTCATGTATCGGTCGTAGAGGGAGTGGCGATCGCTGGCCGGGTTCCACAATGAGCGTGGGAAGATCGTGTTTGCAACCGTCCGGCTGCTCTGGAGTCGACGAAACTGAAGGGCCGCATCGAGGAGCCCTCGCAGCGCAGGATCTTCGACGGGGTCGCCGGATGGGGTGAACTCCGTGAACGACACCACGAGCGGCGAGACGGAGATGACCCCCGGCCGGGTGACCGCCTCGAGCGCCGTCGCCCAGGCATGTGAGAGGCACGGTTCCTCAATGACGGTGGGCCGACTCGTCATATTCGGGATCCTCCAAGTGGCGGAAGGTGGAGCGGCCGACGTACCGCTCCCGCCTGACACGAACGAAGCCGGCCCAGCCCGATGCCGAGCACACGAGGCGGTCAATGCCGGGCCGGACGGGGGACAGCACCGCACGCTGATTGTCCCGGCAGACCTCGCGAAGGTGATCCGACTCCGGCCGAACGGAGGCCGGTACCACGACGAGCTGATCCGTCGCGATGTCCACGGGCCTGCCGATCCAGTGCTGGTCGACGACAACGACATCGGCCTCCCTGTCGCAGCCGGCGAGACTCGCCCGCAGACGGCGGAGATCCGTGCGCCGGAGAGAGTCCGCTTGCCCGGCGTCGATCATCCGGAGCGAAGCGTGGAGGTGCGTCGCGAGGGCACGGAAGCCGACGCCGAGCCAGCTCGCCGTCGCGTAGACGGCGGCGGCGGACGGTTGCCGGGGATCGGTGCCCCGTCGGCGAAGGCCAGTCGTGACGGCCATCTTCGGCATCAAGAGGAACGCGCCGAAGCAGTTCGCGGCGTACTCCTCTGGGTCGTCCCTCCGCGACGCATCGTGTTCGCGCAGTTCATCGACGCGGGTACCGTGACCGAAGTGGTGGTGACCGAGCTCGTGCGCACACGTGTATGCCTGACGCCCGGGCGGTCGATGGGCGCCGAGGAGGATGAGCGGTTCTTCCCGGTTGACGAACATCCCTTCGAGGCTCGGGATTTCAGCGAAGCGCACCTCGACACCGAGCTTCTCGGCGAGGTCGTACGGGCACAGCGCTTCCGTCAGACCGACGCGGGAGGCGCTCCGGACCGAAAGGGCTGCGTGGATGGCCTGTTCCGCGATCTCGCGCTGGGTCATCGCACCTTCCCAGTCGGCTTCAGCGCCTGGAGGAGTGTCAATACCCGTTCCAGGTCCGCGGGCTTCAACTTCGCGAGCTCGCGGGCGGCGAGCTCGATCCGCTCTTGCCCCGGCGCGGCTCCCTCCCGAGGAAGCTCGGAGAGCCAGACGACATCGACACCGTAGATCGTCGCGAGCTGTGCGAGCTCCTCGGCAGCCACCCGGCGTCGGCCCGCCTCCATCTCGCTGACAGACGGCCTATTCAGGCCGAGCAACGTGGCAACCTGGCTCTGCGAGAGCCCAGCCATCTCGCGCGCGAGGCGAAGGCGACTCGCGATCGCACGACGACGCTCATCGAGCTCCTCGGTCATTTCGGTGCCTTTGGGGCAGTGGCGAGTGCGGCCGCGAACGCCGCGACGGCGTCCTTCATCGTCGTGGGCTCTCCCGACGTGGAATCGACGAAGGGATTGAAGGGGTAGTGGAACGTGACGCCGTACTCGCCGCCGAGCATCACGATGGCCTCCTGTGCCGTGAGGCTGTCGAAGCCTTCGATGTCCGTCAGGGGACACGTGTCGTCTCGAAGCTCGAGCACCTCGGTGCCGGCCATCCGCTGGACCTCGGCGAGGACGCGAGCGATCGTTCGCTGAATCTCCGCGGGATCTGGAGGGAAGAGGCTGGGGTCCGGCGGTCGCTTCATGGTAAGAAAATCTTACCACGTGTCGCCCGCGTCAAGGGAGACCCGGTTCGGCGGGATGTGCGAACGTGGTCGCGCGGTTCCATGCCGAGGCGGTGCCGAGCTGGACTCCCGTACGACGGGGCGGCAGACTGTTCCCGTAACATCCCTTCCTGATGAAGCCGAAGAAGCCGTCCACCCGATCGCCGCGGGCTTTGGCGCCGCCGACGCCGAGCGGGTCGGAGATCCTGCTGTACACGACACCGGACCGGCAGACGAGGATCGAGGTCCGGCTCGAGGGCGAGACCGTCTGGCTCACGCAACGCCAGATGGCGGAGCTCTTCCAGACGACGGTCCAGAACGTCAACCTTCACGTCGGCAATATCTTCGCGGAGGGCGAGCTGACGCCGGAATCAGTTATCAAGGAATCCTTGATAACTGCCACGGACGGTAAGTCCTACCAGACGAAGCTCTTCAATCTCGACGTCATCATCTCGGTCGGCTACCGGGTGAAGTCCCACCGCGGCACACAGTTCCGAATCTGGGCCACGCAGCGACTCCGAGAATACATCGTGAAGGGCTTCGCCCTCGACGATGAGCGCCTCAAGGACGTCCGGACCCTCCCCGGCGGCCAGGACTACTTCGACGAGCTCCTCGAGCGCATCCGCGATATCCGGGCCTCGGAGAAACGCTTCTATCAGAAGGTCTGCGACATCTACCGCACGGCGATTGACTACGACCCTGCCCACGACCTCACGCAGAACTTCTTCGCCACCGTCCAGAACAAGCTCCACTGGGCCATCCACGGCCGCACCGCCGCTGAGGTCATCGTCGAGCGCGCCGACGCCTCGAAGCCGAACATGGGGCTCACGACCTGGAAGGGCGCGCCCGGCGCCCCGATTCGCAAGGCCGACGCCAAGGTCGCAAAGAACTACCTGTCCGAGCAAGAGATTCGGACCCTGAACCTCCTCGTCGACCAGTACCTCTCCTTCGCAGAATTCCAGGCCCATCAGCGCCGCACCATGAGCATGAAAGACTGGGCACGGAAGCTCGACGACTTCCTGAAGCTGAACGAGCGGGACATTCTCACCGACGCGGGCCGCGTCTCCCGCGAGCTCGCTGAGGAGAAAGCCAGCCGCGCGTTTGAGACGTACGACGCCGACAGACGACGCCTCGCCGCCGCCGACGACAACGGCTTCGACCAGGCCGTCGAGGAGATCAGGAAGCTGACGTCGCCACGGAGACGAAAGCCCTAGTAGCCGGACCTGCGAGAGACCCACGCGCCTGGCTGAGCCGGTACGACGATCGCTCAGGCGTCGACGAGGTGACATCAGCCCCGGTATGCTGGACTGCGTGACCCCTTCGACCTCAGAGCAGGACTTCGCCGCGTTCATCAAGCGCTGGCAGGGCTCGTCTGGCGCAGAGCGCGCGAACAAGGACCTCTTCCTCTCCGAGCTGTGCGACGTCCTCGGCGTCC
>JAGOBQ010000408.1 GCA_017999215.1 Thermoanaerobaculia bacterium | reverse complement strand
GCCGCAGACAAGCGCTACCTCGCCCGGCTCTGGGAGCAGATCCGCAAGCGGGCGGAGCGCTCCGGCGCTCCCGCCCTCCTCCACCGGGACCTCGACCTGACGCTGCGCGCGGCCCGCGACATCTTCGGGCAGGAGTTCTCCGTCCTCTGGGTCGACGACGACGAGGAGTACCGCCGGATCGTGGAGTTCCTCGACCAGGTGCAGCCGAACCTCGTCGGCAAGGTGAAGCTCTACCGGAAGTCGAGCCCGCTCTTCGAGGAGCTCGGCGTCGAGCAGGAGATCGAGAACGCCCTCAAGTCGAAGGTCTGGCTCAAGTCGGGCGGCTACATCGTCATCAACCAGACGGAGGCGCTCGTCGCGATCGACGTCAACACCGGGAAGTACATCGGCAAGAAGCGGCTCGAGGACACCGTTCTCCGGACGAACATGGAGGCCGTCCAGGAGATCGTCCGGCAGATCCGTCTCCGCGACCTCGGCGGCCTCCTCGTCGTCGACTTCATCGACATGGAGGAGGAGGAGCACCGGCAGGAGCTCGTCACGGCTCTCGAGGCCGAGCTGCGGAAGGACCGCTCGAAGAACCGGATGCTGCCGGTCTCCGAGTTCGGCCTCGTCGAGATCACCCGCAAGCGGCAGCGGCAGAGCCTCGAGCGCGCGCTGACGATGCCCTGCCCCTACTGCTCCGGCTCGGGGAGGATCAAGAGCGTCCCGACGATCCTCCTCGAGATCCGCCGCGAGATCCTCAAGCGGGCCGCCACGGGGGAGGGGCACGCCATCTTCCTCCGGGTCCACCCGGAGATCTCGCGGGCGCTCTCCTCGGACGAGCGCCACCTGATCGAGGAGCTCACGGAGCACGTCGGGATGCCGATCCACGTCCAGGTCGACGAGCACCTGCACCACGAGGGGTACGACGTCGTCGTGGAAGCGTGACGTCCGTCACCCGGTGCCGTCGGGGCACCGGTCCGGGAGGCTCCCGACCCGGGAACCGACCCCGTTTTCGGTCGAATTGGCACCGACCCACCTGGCACGAACCCTGCAAGGGGGAGGGTGGCGCACACTCCAGCCTCTCCTCCCAGCCGCCCCGATGGGCGGCTCTTTTTCTTTCCGGAGCCTCCGCTTCCGGCCCGTTCGTTCCGCCCGGCGCCCCTTCGGGGCCAGAATGCCCCCGTGGGCCACGCGACCGCCCGCGGCGGATTCCGCGACCTCGTCGACCGCCTGAACCGCCTCCCGCAGGGGGCGCCCCCGTCGGACCTCCTCTATCGGATCCTCGCCCTCCTCTTCACCGAGCGCGAGGCCGGGCTCGTCGCGCTCCTCCCCGTCAAGCCGTTCACCGTCGCGACGGCGGCGCGGGCCTGGAAGACGACGGCGGCCGAGGCGCGGAAGACGCTCGACGCCCTCTCTTCCCGGGCGCTCCTCCTCGACGCCGTCCGGCCCGACGGCGAGACGCGGTGGGTCCTCCCGCCCCCGATGGCCGGATTCTTCGAGTTCTCGATGATGCGGGTGCGGGACGACGTCGACCAGAAGGCGCTCGCGGAGCTCTTCTACGAGTACCTGAACGTCGAGGAGGACTTCGTCCGGGAGCTCTTCGCCCGCGGAGAGACGCAGCTCGGCCGGACGTTCGTGAACGAGGACGCCCTCCCCGCCCCGGAGGCGCTCGAGGTCCTCGACTGGGAGCGGGCGAGCGAGGTCGCGCGGACCGCCTCCCACGCCGCCGTCGGCGTCTGCTACTGCCGCCACAAGATGTCCCACGTCCGGCGCGCCTGCGGCGCCCCGCTCGAGGTCTGCCTCACGTTCGGGAGCACCGCCGACTCCCTCGCGCGCCACGGTTTCGCGAGGCGGATCGACTCCGCGGAGGCGCTCGACCTCCTCGCGAAGGGACGCGGCCTCGGGCTCGTCCAGTTCGGCGAGAACGTGAGGGAGAGGGTCGCCTTCGTCTGCAACTGCTGCGGCTGCTGCTGCGAGGCGCTCCTCGCGCAGAAGAGGTTCGGGGCCCACCGGCCGGTCCACACGACCGGCTTCCTCCCCGAGGTCGACGCGGGGCTCTGCAACGGCTGCGGGGCGTGCGCGAAGGCGTGTCCGGTCGACGCGATGGTCCTCCGGCCCGCGGGCGACCCGCTCCCGGCGCGGCGCGTCGCGTCGCTCTCGGTCGAGGCCTGCCTCGGCTGCGGAGTCTGCGTCCCGGCCTGCCCGCGAGGGGGCCTCGCGCTCGTCCGTCGCGAGGCGCGGGTGATCCCGCCGAAAGACACGGTCCAGCGCGTCGTCCGGATGGCGATCGAGCGCGGCAACCTCGCCGACCTGGTCTTCGACGACCAGGCCCTCGCGAGCCACCGCGTCCTCGGCCGTCTCCTCGGGGCGGTCCTGCGCCTCCCGCCCGTCGAGCGAGCCCTCGCGCGCGAGCAGGTGAAGTCGGTCTGGCTCGAGCGGGCCGCCGAGGCGTGGGAGCGCCGGCACGGCGGCTCGGCCGGGCCCTCCGGGTGAGGGCGAGCGCGCCCCGTCTCTTCCCCGCCCTGGCAGCCGGCGCGCGGGGGCGGACCCCTACTTCGCCTCGGCCTTCACGCGGGTGATCGACTCGATGACGACGGGAGTCGTCGGGACGTCGCGCATCCCGTTCTTCACCCCCGTCGGCACCGAACGGATCTTCTCGACGACCTCCATCCCCTCGACGACCTTCCCGAAGACGCAGTAGCCGATCCCTTCGGCCGACGTGTCGCGGTAATCGAGCATCGGGTTGTCGACGACGTTCACGAAGAACTGCGACGTCGCGCTGTTCGGGGCGGACGTCCGCGCCATGGCGACCGTCCCCGCCCGGTTCTTCAGCTTGTTCATCGCCTCGTTGGCGATCGGGTCCCGCGTCTTCTTCCGGCTCATCTCGCGGTCGAGCCCGCCCCCCTGGATCATGAAGTCCTCGATGACGCGGTGGAAGATCGTCCCGGCGTAGAACCCCTCGTCCACGTAGGCGAGGAAGTTACGGACCGTCTCGGGCGCCTCCTTCTCGTGGAGCTCGATCGTGAACGTCCCCATCGAAGTCTTCACGGCGACCCGGGGGCTCGGGCTCTGGGCGGAGACGGTGAACGCCGCCAGGAGCGGCAGGAGAACGAGCGCGGAGACGAGCGTCTTCATGCGCGGTTTCTAGCACAGCCCGCCGGCGAAGGGCGCGGCCTCCGCCTCACTTCTTCAGGTTCGCGAGCGCGGCCCAGCGGCGGTCCGGCTCTGGCTTCGGCGGCTCCGAGCGGGCGGGGGGCCGTCCCCCGCCCGGGCCCGAGGGGCCGGCCGGCCGGCCGGATCCCTCCCGACGCCCGCCGGGCGCGTCGCCGCGCGCCCCTTCGGTCCTTACTCCGTCGTGGGTCGCCGGCTCGCCGAGGCGCATCGTCAGCGAGATGCGCTGCCGCGCGAGGTCGACCGAGAGCACCTTCACCTGAACCCGGTCTCCCGGGTTCACGACCTCGCGCGGGTCCTTCACGAACCGCTGCGAGGAGAGCTGAGAGATGTGGACGAGGCCGTCCTGGTGGACGCCGACGTCGACGAACGCCCCGAAGTTCGTCACGTTCGTGACGATACCCGGGCAGACCATCCCCGGAGCGAGGTCCGCGACCGCGTTCACCCCTTCGCGGAACGCGAAGGGCACGAACGTCTCGCGCGGGTCGCGCCCCGGCTTCTCGAGCTCCTTCACGACGTCCTCGAACGTGAACGTCCCGAGCGACTCGCGCAGCTCCTTCGAGCGTTTCACGATCTCGACGCCCGGCCCGAGGAGGTCGACGAGCTCCTTCCCGACCCCCTTCGCGAAGGCGCCGAGCGCCTCGTACCGCTCCGGGTGGACGGCCGTAGCGTCGAGCGGGTTCGCGCCGCCCGGGATCCGCAGGAACCCGGCCGCCTGCTCGAACGTCTTCTTCGAGAATCGCGGCACCTCGAGGAGCTCCTGGCGCGACGCGAAGAGCCCCTTCGTCTCCCGCCGGGCGACGATCGCCTTCCCGAGCGCCGGGCCGATCCCCGAGACGTGGGCGAGGAGGTGGGGCGAGGCGGTGTTCAGGTTCACGCCGACCTGGTTCACGGCCGAGTCGACGACCTGGTCGAGCCGCTTCTTCAGCGCGTGGGGCGAGACGTCGTGCTGGTACTGCCCGACGCCGATCGATTTCGGGTCGACCTTCACGAGCTCGGCGAGCGGGTCCTGCAGGCGCCGGGCGATCGAGATCGCCCCGCGGATCGTGAGGTCGAGGTCCGGGAACTCCTCGCGCGCCGTCTCGCTCGCGCTGTAGACCGACGCCCCCGACTCGTTCACGAGGACGACGGGCACCTCGAGCCCCGCGTCGCGGAGCGTCTCCTTCACGAACGCCTCGGTCTCCCGCCCGCCGGTGCCGTTCCCGACGGCGACGCAGCGGATCGCCTGCGTCTTCACGCACTCCACGATCGCGGTGCGCGCGTTCGCGAGCCCCGACTCCCCCTTCAGGTAGACGACCGTCGAGGCGACGAACTTCCCGGAGGCGTCGACGACGGCGAGCTTGCAGCCCGTCCGGATTCC
>JAGOBQ010000407.1 GCA_017999215.1 Thermoanaerobaculia bacterium | reverse complement strand
CCTCCAGGTCGGCGAGCCGCTCGCGCCGCTCGTGGTCGAGGAAGTAGCCGCGGAGCCGCTCCGCGAAGGAGTCGTAGCCCGGGAACGCGGACGCGAAGACGATGCCCGTGTCGTCCTGGAGCGCCTCGGGGAGGACCCAGCGCTCGGGGAGCTTCGTCCCCTTCGTCGTCGTCTTGTAGCGCATGACGAGCGGGATCCCCGCGTCGTGGAGCGCCTCGAGGCCGGCGGCGATCGCGAGCTGCGTGACGACGTCGAGGGCCGGGATCCGTTCCGCCGGGACCCCGAACTCCTCTGCGAGGTCGAGCTCTCCGCCGCGCCCGGCGAGCTTGATCACCTCGTCGGTCGACGTGACCTCCTCGAAGCGGCTCTCCCCGTGCTCGCTCTTGACGAGGCGGGTGATGTGCTTCGTCGCCATCGCCCGGAGGATCTTCTCGGGGATCCGACCGATGAGCTGGTCGCCGCGGAGGATCGCGGCGACGTTGTCGTCCTGGAACATCCGCGGACGGCCCGGCAGGCCGAGCGACGAGCCGGTGATGACGACGGGCTCCTCGGCCGGCGCGGCCGGAGCGGGAGCCGCGACACCCTCGCCGCGGTGGATCTTCATCCCCTTCTCGAGGAACTCGGAGAAGAGGAGGCCGAGGTCGCGGATCGGGTCGCCCGAGCCGCCGGAAGCCAGGAGAGGCGCCGCGGGCGCCGCGGATGCAGCCGGCGCCGGGGATGCGGCCGCCGGAGCGGGGAGCGTCGCCGGGACGGCCGGCCGCGCCGGGGCGAGCTCGACGGGACGGGGCTTCTCCTCCGGGAGGGCGGCGCCGATGCCGGCGGCCCAGAAGCCGCAGATCGCCTGGTTGAAGGAGACGACGTCGCCGAGGCGCGGGTGGTTCGTCGCGAGGGAGTGGACGTCGGGGCGGTGACCGAGGACGTCCTCGACGAAGCCCTGGACGGCCCGCTTCGGGCCGACCTCGACGAAGACGCGGACGCCCGCCTCGTAGAGCCGCTCGAGCCCCTTCACGAAGCGGACGGGCGAGGCGATCTGGCCGGAGAGGAGCTCGATCGCCTTCGTCCGCACGTCGCCGTCGGTCGGGTAGAAGTCGCCCGTGACGTTCGCGACGACCGGGAGCTTCGGCCCGCCGATCCGGAGCCGCTCGAGGACGGTCCGGAACGGGACGGTCGCCGGCGCGACGATCTTCGTGTGGAACGCGTGGCTGACCGGGATGTAGGCCGTCGTGATGCCGGCCGCCTTGAACGCCTCGAGGGCCGCCGCGACCGACGCGGTCGAGCCGCCGATGACCGACTGGCCGTTGCTGTTGTAGTTCGCGACGACGACGTACCCCTCGATCCCCTCGAGCGTCTTCTCGATGACGTCGACGGAGGCGAAGACGGCGGCGAGAGTGCCGTTGTCGGCGACGGAGACGCGCGACATCTCGCGGCCGCGCGCGGCGACGGCTTCGAGGGCATCTTCGAGCGGGAGGACTCCCGCCGTGACGAGCGCCCCGTACTCGCCGAGGCTGTGCCCCATGACCATGTCGGGGGCGATGCCGTACTCGTTGAGGAGCCGGCCGAGGGCGACGTCGGTCGTGAGGACGGCCGGCTGGGTGATGGAGGTCTGCTTCAGCGCCTCCTCGGCGGCGGCGATCGCCCCGGGCTCCTTCGTGTCGAGGAAGACGTACGAGCTGATCGTCCGTCCGAGGATCGGCTCCATCCTCCGGTCGGCCTGCGCGAAGGTCTCGGCGACGACCGGTTCCTGGTCGCGCAGCGTGCGCGCCATGTTCACGTACTGCGAGCCCTGGCCCGTGAAGAGGAACGCGACCTTCGGCGCCGGGCCGTGCCCGCGGAAGATCCCCTGGCCGCGGAGCGGCCGCCAGGCGGCGGGCTTGCCCCCCGCGAGCGCCTTGAGGGCCTTCTCGATCTTCTCGGCGAGCTCGAGGGGGTTGCCGAAGTCGATCGCGACGCGCTCGGGGGCGCGGAGGTCGCTCTCCTTCGGCGGGGCCGGAGCGGGCGCCCTCCCCTGCCGAGCCTCGTCCTGGGCGGCGTGGAGCTTCTTCGCGAGCTCCTTCTCGTCGGCCGCGCCGACGAGGAGCGCGCCGCGGAGCGGCGGCTTCGGAGCGGCGGCGGGTGAAGAGGCCGGCGTCGCGGGGACGGAGACCTGCGCCGGGCGGCTCCCCTTCGTGAGGGCGCCGGGGACGTGCTCCTCGAGGACGACGTGGAAGTTCGTGCCGCCGAAGCCGAAGGCCGAGAGGCCGGCGCGGCGGACGCCGCCGGCGGGCTTCGCCCACTCGCGCAGCTCGGTGTTCACGTAGAACGGCGACTTCGACCAGTCGAGGTTCGGGTTCGGGCGCTCGAAGTTGAGGCTCGGGGGGACGACCTTGTGCGCGAGGGCCATCGCCGCCTTGAAGAAGCCGGCCGCGCCCGCGCCCGCCTTCAGGTGCCCGATGTTCGACTTCACCGATCCGAGCGGGATGGAGTGCGCCGGGAGGCCCGCCGCGCCGAACGCCTCGATGAGGCTCTCGACCTCGACGACGTCGCCGACCTTCGTCGACGTCCCGTGCCCCTCGACGTACGAGCAGGTGGCCGGGTCGAGCCCCGCGACCTGCCAGCCGTGCCGGAGCGCGAACCGCTGGCCGACCGGGTTCGGGGCGGTGATCCCCTTGCCGCGCCCGTCGCTCGAGGCGCCAATGCCGCGGATGACGGCGTAGATCCGGTCGCCGTCGCGCTCGGCGTCGGCGAGGCGCTTGAGGAGGAAGAACGCCGCCCCCTCGCCCATGACGAAGCCGTCGGCCCCGTCGGCGTAGGGGCGGGAGCCGGTGGCCGAGAGCGCGCCGATCTTGCAGAACTTGACGAAGCTCGTCGGCCCCATGTTCCGGTCGAGGCCGCCGGTCAGGACGGCGTCGAAGTGCCCGGCGACGAGGCCGTCGACGGCCGCGCTCATCGCCGCAAGGGCGGAGGCGCAGGCGGCGTCGGTGACGTAGTTCGCCCCGTGGAAGTTGAAGAGGTTCGCGACGCGCCCGGCGATGCAGTTGCTGAGCTCGCCCGGCATCGTGTCCTCAGTGACGTCCGGGAGGCGGCCCGCGACGCCGCGGCGCATCTCGTCGATCGTCCGGGCCTTCACGTCGGCCGGGAGCGCCGCGAACTGCGGCGACGCGAGGAGCTCGGCCTCGATCTCGGGGGTGAAGATGTGGAACGCGGTCTGGTAGTGCTTCTCGCCCCCCATCGCGTTCCCGAGGATCACGGCCGTCCGGTCCAGGTCGAGCGGGCGCTCGGGGTAGCCGAAGTCGGCGAGGACCTCGCGGGTGATCGCGATCGCCCACTTCTGTCCGTCGTCCATCGCCGCCTCGACGAGCGGCGGGATCGGGAGCCGCCACTTCACCGGCTCCCAGGGGAACTCGCGGACCCAGCCGCCGATCTTCGAGTAGGTCTTCCGCGGCGCCTTCGGGTCCGGGTCCCAGTAGAGCGCCGGGTCCCAGCGCTTCGGGTCGACCTCGGAGATCCCGTAGACCCCCTTCGTGATGTTCTCCCAGAAGGCCCGGGCATTCGGTGCGCCGGGCATGATCGCGCCGACGCCGACGACGGCGACCGCGCGGGCAGACGTGTCTTCCATGGAGTCGTTTCCTCTCAGGCCCGCGGCGCGGGCGTGCGCCCGTAGAGGGCGTCGGAGACGAGGTCGAGGTCGGTCATCAGGCCGGCCTGGGCCCCGGAGATCTCGGGGAGACGGATCGCCGCGGTGAACGCGGCGAGCTCGGCGGCGGGGACGCCGTCGGCGGCAACCGCCCAGCGGAGGGCCTCCTGCGCCACCTCGAACGCCGCTTCGCGGCCGTTCGCGCGGGAGACGGCGGCGAGGGCGGCCGCGTCGAAGCGCCGGTCGGCCTTGTCGGAGAGCTCCCCCTTCGCGGCCATCGCGGCCCTCTTCGCGAGGACCATCGCCCCCTCGGTGAGCGCGATCATCCGGCCGGCGCGGAAGAGGACGTGCTGGTGGCGCGTCAAGCGCTGGGCGCGGAAGCGCTCGAGCCCCTCGGCGAGGGAGTGGAGCGCGAGGGCGGCGAATCGGGCGCCGCAGCCGGGCTGCGCGGCCTCGAGCGCCTCCATCTCGCGCGCCTTGTCGTGGTAGTGCTGGCCGCGGGTCTTGAGGTGCTGCTGCCAGCGGTCGCGCGCGATCGTCATCTCCATGATCTCCGAGGTCCCCTCGTAGATCGTCGTGATGCGGACGTCGCGCCGGATCTTCTCGACCATGTACTCGCGGGTGTAGCCGTAGCCGCCGAGCGCCTGGATCGACGCCTCGGCCGCGGCCAGGCCCGCCTCCGTCGCGAGGTACTTCGCGATGGCCCCCTCGGTGTTCAGCATCTCCTCGCCCGAGTCGAGCCGCTCGGCCGTCTCCTCGATGTAGGCGCGGCCCGCCTCGAGCCTCACGGCGTGCGGGACGATGAGCTTGTGGGTGTAGCCCTGCTTCTCGGAGAGGGGCGCGCCCCCCTGGAGGCGGTCCTTCGAGTACGGGATCGCCCGGTCGAGCGCGGCCCAGCCGGCGCCGA
>JAGOBQ010000406.1 GCA_017999215.1 Thermoanaerobaculia bacterium | reverse complement strand
GCACGATGTCGTGCTCGAAGGGGGCCGACGGCCACGTCGTGAAGACCGGGCCCTACAAGGGCGACATCGTCACGGTGGACGGCCCCGAGTACGAGAACGCCGCCGGCCTCGCCGCGAACTGCGGCATCTTCGACCCCGACTGGCTCCTCGAGGTCAACTTCTACTGCGACACGTACGGGGTCGACACGATCTCGTACGGCACGCTCTGCGCGTTCGCCATGGAGTGCTGGCAGCGCGGCATCCTGAACGCCGAGCGGACCGGCGGTCTCGACCTGTCGTGGGGGAACGCCGAATCGCAGCTCGAGCTCCTCCACCAGATGGCCCGCGGCGAGGGCTTCGGCCTGATCGCCGGGCAGGGCGTGCGGAAGATGAAGCAGATCTTCGCCGAGCGCGGCTGGGGCGACCTGAAGCTGATGACCGACATCGGCATGGAGGTCAAGGGGCTCGAGTACTCGCAGTACCAGTCGAAGGAGTCGCTCGCGCAGCAGGGGGGCTACGCCCTGACGAACAAGGGCCCCCAGCACGACGAGGCCTGGCTCATCTTCATGGACATGGTGAACAAGCACCTCCCGACCTTCGAGGCGAAGGCCGAAGCGCTCCACTACTTCCCGCTCTTCCGGACGTGGTTCGGCCTGCACGGCCTCTGCAAGCTCCCCTGGAACGACATCGAGCCGGCGAACAACGCCGAGCAGGCCGAGCCGGCCAAGGTGCCGGAGCACGTCCACAACTACTGCGAGATCGCCTCCGGCGTGACCGGTATCGAGGTCACGAAGGAGAAGATCATCGAGCAGTCGGAGAAGGTCTACAACTTCCAGCGCGTCTTCAACCTGAGGCGCGGGTACGGCCGCCGCGAGCACGACTGGCCGCCGTACCGCTCGGTCGGTCCGGTGACGGTCGAGGAGTACGAGTCGCGTGCGGAGCGCTACGACAAGCAGATGCTCGAGGAGATCGGCGTCGACCCGGCCGGGAAGTCGGTCGAGGAGAAGATCGCCATCACCCGCACGTACCGCGAGGACCGCTACGCGAAGCTCTGCGACGCGGTCTACAAGCGGCGCGGCTGGACGACGGACGGCGTCCCGACGATGGAGACGATCACGAAGCTCGGGATCGCCTTCCCCGAGGTCGTCGAGCTCGTGAAGAAGCACGGGGGCTGACGCGGTGGACCCGAATCCGAGTGTCCCGGCGCCGGCCGCAGCCGATCGGGGCACTCGGCTCGTCGTGAACGGGGACCCCCTCGACTGGTTCGAGGGGATGACCGTCCGCGACGTGCTGAAGGCGAAGAACTACGTCTTCAAGCTCATCATCGTCACGGTGAACGGGACGCTGATCCCCCGCGGGTCGTACGACGAGGCGCCGGTGCCCGCCGGCGCCGACGTCAAGGTCGTCCACCTGATCAGCGGGGGATAGGGTGCCGGGCTCGGCGCCCGCGGGCTCGGTGCCAGGCGTGAAATCGTGTATTGTTGCCAACAATACACGATTTCACGCCTGGCACCAACGAGGGGCACCAACGAGGGGGAGCACCGACGGGGGGGCACCCCGCGAAGGGTGGCCGCGCGGGGAATGGAGGTCTGAGGTGACCCGAATCTCGAAGGACGTTCTAAGGTTTGTCGGCGCTCTCGTCGTCGCGGTGGCTTCGGCCGTGCCGCTCTTCGCGCAGGAGACGCCTCCGAAGCCGGCGCCGGCGACGCCGATGGGAGTCGCCCTCTCGGGGTCGGTGAGGAAGCCCGGCCGGGTGGAGGCCTCCGCCCTCGTCGGACTGCCGCGTCGCGCCGTCCACGCGAAGCTCGCGGGAGAGAAGCGATACCGGGGAACGATCGAGGCCGAAGGGGTCGCCCTGAAGGACCTCCTCGAGCGGGCCGAGGTCGCGAAGGCGGCGAACGACAACTTCGACCGTCCGCTCGACCTCGCCATCGTCGTGACGGGGCGAAACGGGAAGAAGGCGCTCTTCTCGTGGGGCGAGCTCTTCCTCGGGGGAGACGAAGGGGGGGCCCTCTTCGCCGACCGGCTTCGCCCGTTCATCCCGCATCACCACGACCCGATCGGCGACGCGCGCTTCGCTTCCGGCACATGGCTCGGCCCCGAGGCGCGGGAGAAGCTCGACGTGAGCGGCTGCGCGGGGTGCCACGACGGCGGGAAGCTCGTGACCGTGAACGTGCCGCGGGGCGTCTGCGTCGTCCCGACGCGGGACGCGGGCGGCCGCCGCTTCGTGGAAGACGTCGTCTCGATCGAGGTCCGTCAGGCGGGCTTCCCGGCG
Organism: Thermoanaerobaculia bacterium; assembly: GCA_017999215.1. Lineage (GTDB taxonomy): Bacteria > Acidobacteriota > Thermoanaerobaculia > UBA5066 > UBA5066 > UBA5066. The sequence continues at coordinate 2,266 of JAGOBQ010000406.1, read as the reverse complement.
CCGGCCCGCAAGCGCGACCTCCCCGACCCCTGGGTGGAGGCGCCCGCGCTCGTCCTGCCGGACGGGCGGTCGGTCCCGCTCGACGCGAAGACGACGAAGGGGCTCGCGCGCGTCGAGGGGGCGGACGTCGCGATCGGACTCGGCCGCGGGTTCCACGGCGAGCGGCGCTTCGCGGGCGGGAGCCTCGCCGCGCTCCTCCGCGCGAAGCTCCCCGCGGGGGCCGATCCGGGCCTCCTCGCGGTCGTCGTCACGGCGAGCGACGGCTACCGCTCCCTCTATTCCGGCGGAGAGGTCCTCCTCTCGCGCCTCCCGGAGAACGTCGTCCTCGTCGACGCCGAGGAAGGCAAGCCGCTCGTCCGGAAGGCGGGCCGCCTGAAGGCGTTCGTTCGCGGAGACTTCTTCGTCGACCGCGCCGTCCGGAACCTCGCCGAGGTCCGAGTCCTGATCGCGCGCTGAGCCGGGGTGGATCGGGCCGGCGGGACCGGACGGTGCCGGACCGGATGGTGCCAGGCGTGAAATCGTGTATTGTTGGAAACAATACACGATTTCACGCCTGGCACCAATGCCGGGGCGTCAGCGGTCTTCGGGCTCCTCGATCAGGTGGACGGGGAGCTCGTCGCCCGTCTTCAGCTCGAGGGCGTCGGCGGGGACGAGGGCGAGGGCGTTCGACCGGAGCATCGAGGTGAGGATGCCGGAGCCCTGGGGCCCCGAGGGGGAGACGACGACACGGGCGCCCTCGCGGCGGGCGCGAACGCGGATCAGGTGGACCTTGCCGTCGGGCGCGGACTTCCGGAAGGCGCCCTCGAAGGTCGCCGTCACCTCGGGGCGGAGGAGCTTCGCGCGACCCATCATCTTCCGGAGCGCGGGCCTGACGTACTCCTCCAGGCAGACCATCGCGGCGACGGTGTTGCCGGGGATGCCGAAGACCGGGGTTCCGCCCCAGAGCCAGTAGCCGAGCGGGCCGCCCGGCTTCTGCTTCACCTTCCAGAACACCTCGCTCGCGCCGAACCCGCCGAGGACGGCCTTGATGAAGTCGTAGTCGCCGACCGAGATGCCGCCGTTCGTGACGATGACGTCCGCCTCGGCGCGGGCGCGCGTCAGCGCGGCGGTGACGGCCTCGCGGGTGTCGGGGACGCGCGGGATCGGGATCGGTACCGCGCCGAAGGCGACGACCTGGCCGCACATCGTGTGCACGTTCGAGTCGCGGATCTGCCCCGGGCCGGGCTTTGCGGAAGCGTCGACCAGCTCGTCGCCCGTCGTCAGGATCGCGACCCGGACGCGCGGATGGACGGAGACCTCGGCGAGGCCGACGGAGGCGAGGACGCCGAGCGCGGCGGGCGTGAGGGCGAGGCCCGCCGGGAGGAGCTCCTCTCCCTCGCGGAGGTCCTCGCCGGCGAGGCGGACGTTCGCGCCCCGCTTCACGGGGACCGCGATCCGCACGCGGCTCCCCTCGGAGGCGGTCGCCTCGACGGGAACGACCGAGTCCGCTCCGGTCGGAAGCGGGGCGCCGGTCATGATCCGGATCGCGGTGCCGGGGCGAACGGCCTCCGTCGCGACGCTCCCCGCGGGGAGGTCGGAGAGGACCTCGAGGAGGCTCGGGGACTCGGCGGACGCCGACGCGACGTCGGCTTGCCGAACGGCGTAGCCGTCCATCGCCGAGTTCGTGAACGGCGGGACGGTCTCGGGCGAGACGACACGCTCCGCGAGGACGAGGCCGAGGGCGTCGAAGAGAGGGGTCGGGCGCGCCGGGAGCGGGGCGACGGTGGCGAGGATCAGGTCGAGGGCATCACGGCAGGTCGTCATCGGGGCTCCCTTCGCGGGGGATGAGATGGACCGAGGCGGCGGAGAACGTCGCCTCGACCGGAAGGCCCGGCCGGGGCGCGAGGTCGTGGGCGACGCGGCGCGTGATGAGGGCCTGGAGTGGTCCCTCCGGGAACGCGGCGTCGATCTTCAGCTGAAGCGTCGAGCCGTGGTCGACGACCGTCTCCACCGTGCCGCGGAAGCGGTTCAGACCGGGGGCGGGGGCGGCGAGGCCGGGCGTCTCGACGAGGACCTCCTCCCGCCTCACGCAGGCGTCGACGGGCGTACCTTCGGGGAGCGCCACGCGGGAGTAAAGGAGGCGCTCCCCGACGGAGACCTCGGAGAGAGCCTCCGTCCGGCGCGTCACGACGCCGGAGAGGATGTTCCCGGTCTGCATGAAGCGGGCGACGGAGCGGCTCGCCGGGCGGAGGAGGACCTCTTCCGGCGTCCCGGCCTGGAGGAGCCT
>JAGOBQ010000405.1 GCA_017999215.1 Thermoanaerobaculia bacterium | reverse complement strand
CGCTCGTCCTCCCGCGGTCGGCGACGCTCGCCGGGGTGCGCCGGCTCCTCGGGAAGCACCGCTCGAGCGGCATCCTGATCGAGGAGACGGCCGGCTCCGGGCTCCTCGCCGGGATCCTCTCCCACCGCGACCTGCCGAACACGCCGGACGGGAACGCCCGCCGGGTCGAGGAGCTGATGACGCCCGCCGCCCGCCTCGTCACGCGCCCCCCGACGGTCTCCCTCGAGGAGGCGGAGAGGGCGATGTGGGAGCGGCGCGTCGAGAAGCTCCCGCTCGTCGACGACGCCGGGAAGATCCGCGGCCTCGTCACGATGCGCGACCTCCACCTCTTCAAGAAGAAGCCCTGGTCCGTGAAGGACGAGCGTGGCCGCCTCCGCGTCGGCGCCGCGATCGGCGCCGCGGGCGACTACCTCGAGCGCGCCGCGGCGCTCGCCGAGGCCGAGGTCGACGTCGTCCTGATGGACGTCGCCCACGCCCACTCCGAGGTCCTCGCGAACGCCGTCCCCGCCTTCCGGAGCCGGTTTCCCGGAATCCCGCTCGTCGTCGGCAACGTCGCCACGGGCGAGGGGGCACGATTTCTCGCCGAGCTCGGCGCGGCGGCCGTGAAGGTTGGCGTCGGCCCCGGGCGCGGCTGCCGGACCCGCCTCGAGACGGGCGCCGGCGTTCCGCAGCTCCAGGCGATCCGCGAGGCCTGGCTCGCGACGGAGGGGAAGGTCCCGATCATCGCGGACGGCGGAATCCGGAACGACAAGGACGTCTTCCTCGCTCTCGCCTGCGGCGCCTCGACGGTGATGCTCGGCTCGCTCCTCTCCGGCACCGACGAGTCGCCCGGGATCGTCGTGGACGACCCGGCGACGAGGCAGAAAGTGAAGCTCTACCGCGGCATGACCTCGCCCGAGGCGGTCGTCGACGGCTCGACGGACGCGGGCGTCGCCGACGCCCTCGCGACCCCGGCCGAGGGCCAGTCCGTCCGCGTGCCGTACGTCGGAAGCGTCGTCGACGTCCTCGCGCGGATCGCCGGCCATCTCCGGTCGGCCGTCAGCTACGCCGGCGAGGCGACGCTCGCCGACGCGCACCGGAAGATCGCGGAGGACCCGGCCCGCTACCTCGTCCCGCTCTCGGCGGCCGCGAGGACGGAGTCGTTCGAGCGCTGAAGGAGAGCGGCGGGCCGCCGGTCTCGAGCCGGTCCGCCCCGGGAGGAGACGATGCCGGTTCACGTCGTCAGGCTCGGCAGCCCCAGGCGGCACGGAGAGGGGCTCCGCATCGGCACCGTGCGGCGCCCGCCGCGCGGCGTCCCGAAGGCGGAGTTCGCCGCACGCGACTTCTACGATGTCTGGCTCCCCGACCTCGCGCCGAGCGAGGAGCTCGTCAAGCTCGGGCAGGCGGCCGTCGACGAGGAGACGTGGCGCGCGTTCGAGCGGAAGTACCGTGCGGAGATGAGGAACCCCGCGCCGAGCCGGCTGCTCGACCTCCTCGCGGCTCTCTCGCGGCAGACGAGCTTCGCGGTCGGCTGCTACTGCGCCGACGAGGCGCGCTGCCACCGGTCGGTGCTCCGCCAGCTCCTCGCCGCGAGAGGCGCCGAGGTCGCGTAGGCCGCTCTCTCCGGGCGCTCCGCGAGTCGCCGCCGGAGCACCAGGTGCCTCCGCCGCGTCGCCTCGACGAGCGGGCGCCAGACCCGCGCCGTGAGGCCGTGGCGGATGAGGAACGTCCAGAGCGGGTTCGCACGCTTGTAGAGGACCGACATGGCGAGGTACGGCGCGACGGCGCGCGGGTCGAGCGGGCGACGCCTCCAGATCGACCTGGCCGAGAAGAGGCGCCGGTAGCAGGAGGCGTAGCCCTCGGCGAGCTGCTCGGCGCTCATCCGCGCCGGCCGGAAGACGACGTGCCCGGTGTCGTAAAGAGACCAGTCGCGGTGGAGGAGGCGCCCCTCGGCCTCCATCCTGCGAAAGAGCGGCGTCCCTGGATACGGCGTCAGGACGTGGAACGTCGCGCATTCCAGGCGGTTGGCCTCGATCCAGGAGACGGTGCGGTCGAAGACGTCGGGGCCGTCGTCGTCGAAGCCGAGGACGAAGCTGCCGTTCACCTGGATCCCGTTGTCGTGGAGGATCCCGACCCGTCGGGCGTAGTCGGCCGCGGGGGGCGTCTTCTTCCGCGCGCCGGCGAGGTTCGGGTCGTTCAGCGTCTCGAAGCCGACGAAGACCCCCGTGCACCCGGCGAGGGCCATCTCGCGAACGAGGCGCGGGTCGTCGGTGACGTCGATCGAGACGGCCGCGCTCCAGATCCGCTCGAGCGGCGCGAGCGCCGAGCAGAGGCGGCGGAGGTGCTCGGGGTCCGAGCCCAGGTTGTTGTCGAGGAAGACGGCGTACGGCTCCCCCGCGCCGAGCCACTCGGCGACGACCTGCTCGGGCTCCTTCACGCTCCAGGGCATCCGGACGCCCTTCGTCGACAGGTAGCAGAAGTCGCAGCGGTTGTGGCAGCCGCGGGTCGCCGTCAGGCTCGCGGTCGTCAGGAACGACGCGCGCGGCAGGAGCTCCCGGCGCGGGAGTGGCGCGTCGCGGTACGGCTCCGTGAAGTCGGCGCGGTAGACGGGCGCGAGGCTCCCGCGCTCGGCGTCCCCGAGGATCCGCGGCCAGAGCGGGACGCCGTCTCCGATCGCGAGGGCGTCGGCGTGGGGAGCGGCTTCCTCGGGGCAGGAGGAGACGTGCAGGCCTCCGAGGACGACGCGCGCGCCCCGCTCCCGGTACCACCGCGCGAGCGCGTACGCCCGCTCCGCGAACGTCAGGTGGACCGTGATCCCGACGACCGTCGGAAACGGCTCGTGGGGCGGCGGCCCCTGGAGGAGGTTCTCGTCCCAGAGCGCGACGTCCCAGCCCATCGGCGTCGCGCCCGCGACGCTCGTCAGGGCGAGCGTCGGGGTCAGGACGTGCTTGCCGAAGCTCGCGTGCGGATCCTTCGCATAAAAGGGGTTCAGGAGCAGCGCGCGGCGTGGCAACGGCGGACCCGGGACGAGGTCCGGGTCGAGGCGCGGCGCGACGCGGAGCTCAGGCGGCGTGCGGAGCTTCACGGGGGCCTCCTTCCTCGGCGGGACGCCGGGCCGGCACCCCGCCGAAACGGCGCTCGCGGCCAGCGAACCAGGCGAGGGCCGCGTCGAGGTCGGCCGCTCCGACGTCGGGCCAGAGACGATCGCTGAAGAAGAGCTCGGCGTAGGCGGCCTCCCAGAGGAGGAAGTCGCTCGTCCTCCTCTCGCCGCCGGTCCTCACGAGGAGGTCGACCTCCGGGGCGCCGCCCTGCCCCGCGCGGGCGAGCGCCGAGAGGAGCGCGGAGCGCGTCGGCGCCGCGCCCGGCGCCAGGAGCGGAATCGCCGCGAGGATCGCGTCGCGGCCCGAGTAGTCGACGGCGATCCGGAGCTCCATCGCGTCGCCGCCCGCAGTCTCCCGCTCGGCGGCTTCGACCGCCGCGGCGAGCGCCCGGCCGAGCCGGTCGCGGCGGCCGATGACGCGGAGACGGATGCCGTTCTCCGCGCAGCGGCGCCCCTCCTCGCCGAGGTACGTCTCGAACAGGCGCATGAGCGCCTCGACCTCGGGGGCAGGGCGTTGCCAGTTGTCGGACGAGAAGGCGTAGAGCGTGAGCGCGCCGAGCCCGCGGCGGCGGGCCGCCTCGACGACGCGCCGGACCGCCTTCGCGCCCGCGCGGTGCCCGACGGCCCGCGGCAGGCCGCGGCGCGTCGCCCAGCGTCCGTTGCCGTCCATGATCATCGCGACGTGCCGAGGGCACCTCCCCGCGTCTCCCGGCCCACCCCGGCCCCCGTCTCCCGGCCCGCTTCGTTTCGCCATGACGCCTCCTGCGCGGAAAGTACTTGGTAATACAAAGCAAATGGGCATACGCATTCCGTGGTCTCGTTCGATCTCGTCCGATCCTTCTCAGGCCGGGTTCCAGCCCGACTTCAGCGGCGGCCCCGGCTCGGCGCTCTCGAGCGCCCGCGCCTTCCGGGCGTCCTTCAGGACCTTCTCGAGCTCGCCGAGGTAGTCGAGGAAACGCCGGCGCCCTTCTGCGCCGAGCCGCACGAGCGTCTGCGGGCGCCGCCCCTCGAATCTCTTCCAGACCTCGACGAGCCCCGCCTCCTGGAGCACCTCGAGGTGCCGGTTCAGGTTGCCGTCCGTCAGGGCGCAGAGGCGCTTGAGGTCGCCGAAGAGGAGCCCCTCCGGGCGCGTGGAGAGCGACGTCAGGATGCCGAGCCGCGCCTTCTCGTGGAGGACCCGGTCGAGCCCCTCGTACGCGAAGCGCCCTTCGCTCGCCTCGCCGCTCACGGCGCCTCCCTCGGGACGTCGAGGTGGAGGACGACGGCGGCGGCGAGGAGGCCGATGCCGAAGACGAGCCCGTGCGCGAGGCCGAGGGCCCCGAGCGAGACGGGCGGGAAGGCGAGGAGCGCCGATCCGGCGACGACGAAGAAAAGGGCGATCCAGCCGGTCGCGCGGGCGAGGTACGGCCTCGAGGCGAAGACGCCGAGACCGAAGAGGAGCGCCCA
>JAGOBQ010000404.1 GCA_017999215.1 Thermoanaerobaculia bacterium | reverse complement strand
ACGAGAGATGAATCGGGGAGGCTCGCCACGAGCCTCCCCGCGGTGGGAGGCCGGGGGCCGCCGGCATCAGGCGGCCGGCTCGGTCTTCACGCGCTTGCGGACGATCCAGGCGAGGAAGATCCCGAGGAGGTAGAGCGCGATCATCGGGAGAGCGAACGCGCACTGCGTCGGGATGTCCGGCGTCGGCGTGATGAGCGCGGCGATCAGGAAGATGACGAGGACGGCGTAGCGGAACTTCTGGAGGAGCCACTTCTCCGTCACGATCCCGATCCGCACGAAGAAGACGATGACGATCGGCGTCTGGAAGACGAGCCCCATCCCGAGGAGGATCTTCGAGAGGATCGCGAGGTAGTCGTCGATCTTCAGGACGGGGGTGAAGTCGGCCCCCATCGTCACCAGGAACTGCGCGACCATCGGGAAGGCGACCGCGTACCCGAACCACCCTCCCGCGCAGAACGAGAGCGCCGCGAAGAAGACGAACGGGACGACCCAGCTCTTCTCGTGTCGGTAGAGCCCGGGTGCGACGAAAAGCCACACCTGATAGAGCACCACCGGGCTCGCGAGGAAGATACCCGCGATCAGGGCGATGTTCAGGTAGAGCATGAAGGGCTCGGTCAGGTTCGTGTAGGCGAGCTTCGTCCCGGCCGGGAGGACCTCGAGGATCGGCTTCTGCGCGATCCGGAAGAGGTCCTGGGCCTTCCACCACGCCAGGAAGAAGCCGGCCGCCACGGCGATCACCGACCAGAGGAGGCGCTTGCGGAGCTCCTCGAGGTGCTCGAGGAACGTCATCCGCGTCAGGTCGTCGGCGGGAGCGTCCGTCACGCGGGCCGGATCGGCTCGGAGCGCTCTTCGGCGGCGCTCGCGACGGTCCCCTCGGCGGGGACGGCTTTCGGGGCGGCGTCGGGCTTCGGCGCCTCGTCACGGGCCACCTTCTCCACCTCCTCCTCGATCGACCGCTTGAGGTCGTTCGAGGCCCTCTTGAACTCGCCGAGACCCTTCCCGAGCTGCTTGCCGAGCTCGGGGAGCTTCTTCGGTCCGAGGATCAGGAGGGCCAGAGCGAAGATGAAGATCAGCTCCGGCATTCCGAGGTTGCCCATGGCCGCGGAATCGTCCGCTCAGCCCCGCCCGGAGTCAAGGACGACGTTCCGGCACCTCGGCCCGGCCTCGTCGCGCGCGGGATCGGCCCTCTCCCGCCTGCGGCACGCCACGTGCTACCGTCCGCCGCGGAGGCCTCCGTGACGCCGAATCCGCTCCGCTCCCGCGCCCTGAAGCTGCTCGCCGCCCCTCTCGTCCTCGCCGCGACGACGCTTCTCGGCGGCACGTTCGGCCCCCGCCTCCTCGCCGTCTCCGACGCGACGAACCCGGTCATGAAGGAGTACGCCGACCTCCTCGCGACGGCGCAGGCGTGGTACGCCGACGACCTCGGCTCCGAGCGGCTCGTCTACTCCTCGATCTCCGGGATGCTCGACACCCTCGACCCGCACTCGAGCTTCCTCGAGCCCGAGGAGTACGGGGCGATGCAGGAGAAGCAGCGCGGGTCGTTCTACGGGCTCGGGATCATCATCTCGAAGCGGAACGGCCGCGTCACGGTCATCACGCCCGTCGAGGGCTCGCCGGCGCAGCGCCTCGGGATCCGCGCGGGCGACATCATCGACCTCGTCGAAGGCCAGCCGATCGACGACCTGCCGATCGACGCCGTCGTGAAGAAGCTGAAGGGGCCGAAGGGGACGAAGGTGAGCATCACCATCGTCCGGCCCGGCCTCGGCGAGCCGCTCCAGATGACGGTCACGCGCGCCGAGATCCCGACGAACTCCGTCTCGTTCGCCTTCATGGTCGAGCCGGAGGTCGGGTACATCCGGCTGAAGGACTTCACGCACACCTCCGCCCCCGAGGTCGCCGAGGCGTGGACGAAGCTCGAGAAGCAGGGGATGAAGAAGCTCGTCTTCGACCTGCGCGCGAATCCCGGAGGCCTCCTCGACCAGGCGATCGCGGTCTCCGACTTCTTCCTCCGCAAGGGGGAGAACGTGGTCAGCACGCGCGGCCGCGCCGCCGGCTCCGAGCAGACCTTCACGGCGCCCGGCCGCAACTCCCGCGCCCGCATCCCGGTCGTCGTCCTCATCAACAAGGGCTCGGCGTCGGCTGCCGAGATCGTCGCGGGCGCGATCCAGGACCAGGACCGCGGCATCGTCGCCGGCCAGACGAGCTGGGGGAAGGGCCTCGTCCAGTCGGTCTACACCCTCTCCGAGGGGGCCGGCCTCGCGCTGACGACGGCCAAGTACTACACGCCGTCGGGGCGCTGCATCCAGCGCGACTACCGGGAGTTCATCGAGTACGTCGCGCCGGACGACGAGGAGGAGGCCGACCCGCTCCTGGCCGAGGACGGCGTGAAGAGGGAGTCGTTCCGGACGGCGAGCGGCCGGGTCGTCTACGGCGGAGGCGGCATCACGCCCGACGTCGTCGTGAAGGCCGAGAGGCTCTCGCGGTGGATGGCGACCCTCTACGCGCGGGGCGTCTTCTTCGAGTGGGCCGTCCAGTTCCGGGCGAAGTACCCCGAGGTCCCGCGCGACTTCCGGGTGACCGACGCGGTCCGCGAGGACTTCTTCACCCACCTCGACGGCCGACCGAACGCTCCGGACGTGACGGCGCGGACCTCCTGGGAGGCCGAGAAGGACAAGGCCGTCCTCGACCGGGCCCTCGCCGAGGAGCTCGTCGGGGCGGTGCACGGGCCCGAGGCGGCCTACCGCCTCTCGATCGACGGAGACGTCCAGCTGAAGAAGGCGCTCACGCTCTTCCCCGAGGCCGAGAAGCTGGCCGGGATCGGCTCGGCTCCCGAGGCGATCGCGAAGAAGTAGCCGCTGGGAGGGGCCGCGGGGCGTTCTGCTACGCTCCCGCGGCCATGAAGCTCGGGATCGTCGGCCGGCCGAAGTCCGGAAAGACCACTCTCTTCAACCTCCTGACCCGCTCCCACCAGTCGGTCGACAAGTTCGGCGCCGTTCGAGAGACGCACGTCGGCACGGCGCACGTCCCCGATCCCCGGCTCGACCGCCTCTCGGCGATGTTCAAGCCGAAGAAGCACACGCCGGCGACCGTCGACTTCGTCGACGTCCCCGGCATCGCGAAGGGCGAGCAGGAGAAGATCGACCTCGCCGCCCTCAAGAACGTCGAGGCGCTGGTCCACGTCGTCCGCGCGTTCGAGGACGCCGACATCCCCCACGAGGGAGGGCTCGCCCCCGCGCGCGACGCGAAAGCGCTCGACGAGGAGCTCGTCCTCTCGGACTACGTCCTCCTCGAGAAGAGGCGCGAGAAGCTCGAGAAGGACCGGAAGAAGACGAAGTCGGCCGAGCTCGACGCCGAGTGGGCGGCGATCGAGAGGTGCCTCCCCTCGCTCGAGTCGGGGACGCCGCTCCGGGCGGCGGGCCTGACGGCCGAGGAGGAGAAGCGGCTCCGCGGCTTCACGCTCCTCTCGCTCAAGCCGCTCCTGATCGTCGTGAACGTCTCCGACGCCGACGCCTCGGCGGAGCCGGTCGCGCGCTTCGGCCTCGAGGCCTTCGCCGCGCAGCCGCACGTCGCCGTGGCCCGCGCCGCCGCGAAGATCGAGATGGAGCTGAACGACCTCCCCGACGAGGACGTGCCGGTCTTCCTCGCCGACCTCGGCCTCACGGAGCGGGGCGTCGACCGGATCCTCCGCGCCTCCTACCGCCTCCTCGGCGTCCAGTCGTTCTTCACGGCCGGAGAGGACGAGTGCCGGGCCTGGACCGTCCCCGTCGGCGCGACCGCGGTCGAATGCGCCGGGACGATCCACTCCGACCTCGCCCGCGGTTTCATCCGCGCCGAGGTCGTTCCCGTCGAGGAGCTGCTCGACCTCGGCTCGCTCGCCGAGTGCCGGACGAAGGGGAAGCTGCGGCTCGAGGGGAAGGAATACATCGTCCGGGACGGCGACGTCGTCCACGTCCGCTTCAACGTCTGACGGGGAGCTGGCCCGGCCGCGGGGCCGAAAGGAGCGTCCTCAGCCCTTCGGCTCGGTGTCGGGCTTCCCTTCGGCGTCGCCGCCGGAGGGAGCCGCCGGCGGCTCGGCCGGCGCGGGCTTCTCGCCGAGCCCCGACGGAGGCGTCTCCGGCGGCGTCTCGACGAGAGGGACCGGGATCTCGTCGGTCGGCGTCAGGTCTTCCTCGCCGGGCTTCGCGACCCGGAGCGAGACGGAGGTCTTCTCCCGGGAGATGTCGGCCTTCTTCGTCTCGCCGTTCCTCACCTCGACCGTGATGGCCGTGATGTTGTCGACGCCGCCGCGCTCGTTGGCGAGGTCGATCAGACCGCGCACGATCTGCTCCAGCGATCGGTTCGAGGAGAGGGCCTCGGTGATCTCGTCGTCCGAGACCATGCCCGTCAGGCCGTCGGAGCAGAGGAGGAAGCGGTCGCCGTCGCCGACCGGGATCTCGATCAGGTCGACCGCGACGTGCGCCCCACCGCCGAGGGCGCGGGTGACGACGTTCTTGAGCGGGTGGCTCCGCGCCTCCTCCTCGGAGAGGATGCCG
>JAGOBQ010000403.1 GCA_017999215.1 Thermoanaerobaculia bacterium | reverse complement strand
CCGCGTATCGAGCCCGCCCCCGGCGGGCGCCTGAGGCCGACGTGGACGCCGGGACGCTCGTTCTCGTCCACCTCCACTCGCCGAAGGAGAAGTACTGGGGAGCGCTTCGCGCGCTCACCCCGGCGGGGGTGACGGTCCGCGGGATCGACGTCGCGCTCTTCGACGACTGGGCCCGGCAGTTCCTCTCCGGGGGCGAGCCCGAGCTGGGCGTCACGACCCTCTTCCTCCCGCTTCACCGCGTCGAGAAGATGTTCGAGGACTCCCGCGTCGGGACGGTCGCCGCCTACCACGAACGCTTCTTCGAGATGGTCGGGCGGGACGTCCGCGACGTCCTCCGCCTCGATTCCTCGCGGCCCGACGGGCCGCTCCAGTGAGCAAGGAGGACCCGTGGCCGACCTCGTGTGGCAGCTCCGGAAGGGCCCCGAAGGGGCGCCTTACGCCTTCGCGGCCTTCAACAAGGCCGAGAAGCGGACGAACTTCTTCGACACGGCCGAGGCCCTCCGCGCGTTCCTGATCAAGCACGGCGTGACCGCGGCAGACGCGATCGCGCTCGCGGCGCGCGTCGAAGGGGGCGAGACGGTCTCGGCGACGCTGCCGAAATAGGCCGCCCGGGCCCGGCAGGGCAGAATCCCTCATGGCCACCTCGCCGGCGCGCGCCCTCGCCCTCGCCCTCCTCGTCCTCCCGTGCTCCGTTCGCGGAGAGACCGCGGAGCCCGCGGAACGGGGGGTCTTCCGGACGGCGGACGAGCTCTCCGTCCCGGAGTCGAGCCGGCCCGTGAAGGACCTCGTCCTCTCGGCCGGCGCCGGAACCGTCCGGCTCGCCGAGGGGCACGCCGTCGTCGTGACGGGTCCCGACGGAACGCCGGCGGGCCTTTTCCTCTCGGGGAAGGGGACGTTCACCTGGGTGTCGCGCGACCGGCGCGAGCATCCGGCCGTCCGCTGGGTCCTCTCGAAGAACACCCGCCTGAACGCGTCGACGACGGACGCCGGCCTCGCCGTCGCCGATTCCTTCGAGACGCTCCTCTGGCTCGCCCCGGCGGAATCGCTCCCCGCCCTCCCCGGCCCCGCTTCGGGCCCTTCTCTCGCCGCCCCGTTCCGCAAGCACCGCTCCCGGACGGCGAAGGTCGAGGAGCCGCCGTTCGCGCACCTCCGGGCCGCGCAGCGGCGCGACGCGCCCGCCACCCGGGTCGTCCGCGCCGAGACGGTCGGCGGGAAGGAGGACCTCGTCTTCCTCCACGACCCGTTCGAGTCGGGCCGCGAGCAGCTCGCCGCGAGCGGACGGCTCCAGCTGCGGCTCCGGCTCGGCGACGACCGCAGCTACGCGATCCTCCTCGCGGAGCAGCCCGTCGCGGGGGACCTCTTCGACCCGCCGGCGCCACGGGCCGTCCTGACGCACGTCGACCTGAAGGTGACCGCTTCGGGCGGCTCCGACGTGGCGATCTCGGTGACGGAGACGTTCGAGGCCCGGAGGGGCGCCGTCGGGACCCTCCTCCTCGAGCTCGTCGACACGGCCGAGTCGCAGCGCGGCTCGAGCGTCCAGCAGACGGCGCTCTTCGGCGACGTCCGTCGCGGAAGCGACCGGATCCGCGAGAGCCCGGTGACGGTGACGGGGGTCTTCGACGAGGCGGGGAACGCCCTCGATTTCGACCACCGGAACGACCAGCTCGCGATCGCGCTCCGCGCGCCGATCGCCGAGGGGAAGAGCGCCCGCGTCCGCGTCGAGGTCGAAGGCGGCCTCCTCGTCCGGCCGCTCGGGAACAACTACTGGCTCCTCGGCCTCACGCCCTGGTTCCCCGTCCCTCCTCTCGCCGGGCGGGCCTTCTCGGCGCGGATCACGATGAGCGTGCCGAAGCCGTTCCACCCGATCGCTCCGGGCACGACCCTCCGGCGCGCGGAGGACGGCGACCGGAACGTCCTGGAGACCCGCCTCGACGGCCCCGCGCAGTACGTGGCTCTCCTCGCCGGCGCCTATTCGCTGGAGGAGGGATCGAAAGACGGCCGCACCCTCCGGGTCGCCTCCTACGGCGGCCGGAACCGGACCGCGACGCGGAGCCTCCTCGACCTCGGCTTCGCCACGTCGTCCTTCTTCGAGATCTTCCTCGGGAAGATGCCGGTCCGCGAGCTGACGATCGTCGAGATGGCCGCCTGGAGCCAGGGGCAGGCGCCCGCGGGGTTCCTGCTGATCACGAGCGAGGCCTTCAACCCGATGGGAACCGGCCCGTACCGCCGCTCCGCCGCCGGCGTGAACGAGCGGTTCGCGCACGAGCTCTCCCACCAGTGGTGGGGGAACGGCGTGAGGCTCCCCGACCTCTCCGAGCAGTGGCTCTCCGAGTCGTTCGCCGAGTACTGCTCCGCCTTCTTCATCCGGCAGGCGGCCGGGAAGGAGGCCTACGACCTCTACCTGACCCGCTGGCGCTCCCGGGCCGCCCAGACGAAGGAGACGGTGCCGCTCCTCCTCGCCCACCGCCTCCGGGCGAAGAACGACCAGGTCCAGGCCGGCAACCTCCGGACCTGGATGCTCTACGACAGGGGGCCGCTCGTCCTGGCGGCGATCCACCGGGAGATCGGCGACGAGGCCTTCCTGACGTTCCTCTCCTCCGTCCAATCGACGCTCGGTGGAAAGGTCGGGACGACGAAACGGGTCGAGGAGGTCCTCGAGGCCGTCACCAGGAGGGACTGGACTCCGTTCTTCGACCGCTTCGTCCGCGGCACCGAGATCCCGACGGTCCCCTGACGGCGGTCCTCCGGACGGGCGCTCCTCGCGTCCCGTCCGGACCGCGCCGGCGTCAGTGGCCGGCCGCGGGCTGGGAGAGCTCGAGGAGGACGCCGCCGGTCGAGGCCGGGTGGACGAACGCCACGAGGCAGCCGTGCGCCCCCGGGACCGGCGACTCGTTGATGAGCCGGATTCCGGCGGCCTTCAGCTTCTCGAGCGTCGCCGCCACGTCGGGGACCTCGAGGCAGAGGTGGTGGATGCCCGGTCCCTTCTTCTCCAGGAACTTCGCGATCGGGCTCTCGGGCGAGGTCGGCTCGAGGAGCTCGAGGCTCGACTCCCCGACGGGACGGAACGAGGTCATCACCTTCTGCGAGGCGACTTCCTCCCGGTGCGTCTCGACGAGGCCGAGCAGCTCCCAGATGGCGCCGCCGCCGTCGACGGACGGGACGGCGAGGCCGAGGTGCGAGATCTTCATCATTCCTCCGGTCGGCGCGCTTCGGGCGCCGTTCTTCCGCAGCGTCTCGAGGAGGGCCTCGGCGGCGCGGAACGGGTCTTCGCTCCTCGCCTCGACCCGCCCCGCCCAGGAGGCGAGGGAGGCGTCGCTCCCGGCGAGGCCGTGGAGCTCGGCGAGGAGACGATCGCTGACGATGGCTTCGATGCGGCGGACGGTCCGGCCCCGGCGGCGGGACGCGCCCGCCGGCCCCGCGAGGAACTCCCTGTGGCTCTCGAGAGCGGCCCGGAGCTCCGAGACCCCTTCGCCCGTCCGGGCGACGGTCTTCAGGACGGGCGGGATGAAGGCCCCGTGCTCCCCCATCTCGAGCATCTGGAGGACCTCGTGGACGGTCCGGTCGGCCCCCTCGCGGTCGGCCTTGTTGACCACGAAGACGTCGGCGACCTCCATCAGCCCGGCCTTGATCGCCTGGATGTCGTCGCCCATCCCCGGCGTGAGGAGGACGACGCAGGTCTCGGCGAGGCGGAAGACCTCGACCTCGTCCTGCCCGACGCCGACCGTCTCGACGAGGACGTCGTCGAACCCGGCGGCGTCGAGGACGTCGACGGCGTCGGCGGTGGCCCGGGCGAGGCCGCCGAGGTGGCCCCGAGTCGCCATCGACCGGATCATCACGCCCGGGTCGGTGTAGAGGTCCTGCATCCGGATCCGGTCGCCGAGGATCGCCCCGCCCGTGAACGGCGAGGAGGGGTCGACCGCGACGATCCCGACCTTCCGCCCCTCGGCGCGGGACGCCTTCGCGAGGGCCGCCGTCAGGGTCGACTTGCCCGCGCCGGGGGCGCCCGTCAGGCCGACGACCCGCGCGCGACCCGTTCGGGGCCAGAGGTGGGCGAGGAGTTCGGGGAATCGCGGGTCCGCGGTCTCCGCCCAGGTGATGGCGCGGGCGATGGCCGGCGGGGTCCCCGCGAGGACGCGCTCGGCGAGCTCGCGAACGGGAATCATGGCCGGGAGAGTCTAAGGGACGCGCCCGGTACAATGCCCGTTCCGTGCCAACCAACCCCAGGGACGCGCGCGCGGTCGCCCCGCTCGTCGGCGTCCTGACCGAAATCGCCCGGACCGTGACGGAAACGCTGTCGCTGCCGGAGGTCTTTGCCCGCGTCGCGGGCGCCGCGCGCCGCGTCCTGCCGTTCGATGCTGCCGGCGTCGTGCGGCTCGTCGACGGCCCTGGTCTCCTCTCGTGGGGCCTCTCGACCCCGGACGGGCTCGACGCCGGGCGCCGCTACGGCCGGGACGACGTCTCCGCTCTCCTCTGGCCCGGCGGCGCGTCACCGCGGAGGATCGACGACGCCGCCGTCCTACTCGACGCGACGCGCCAGGC
>JAGOBQ010000402.1 GCA_017999215.1 Thermoanaerobaculia bacterium | reverse complement strand
GGGCGGGTGTCCATCGTGGCCTGGAAGACCCACGCCGGGCGGCCGGTGCTCCGCGCCGCGGCGTAGGCGAGCGTCGTCTTGCCGACGCCCGGCTTTCCGACGAGGCGCGGGTGGAGCGGGAGGTCCCCTTCCTCGACGACGAGCCAGGCGGCGAGGAGCTGGTCGAGGAGGTCACGGCGCCCCTTCCACTCGAGCGGGAACTCGTCGGGGTGCGCGAGGGCGATCTCGACGCCTTCGATGAGGACCTTTTCCATGGGCGGATTCTAGGGGTGCGGCCCGCTTCCGCGACCCCGCCGCAATCCGCCGGGGCGCGCGCTTCCGTAGAACGCCGCGAAGGGTGCCCGAGGCGCCCGTACCGGAGAAGAACAATGAAGAAGACCTTCGCCGCCTCCGCCGCTGCCGCCCTGCTCGCCGTTTCCGTCACGGCCCCCGTCCGCGCGGACCACCACCAGGGCAAGGACATCGTCGACACCGCCGTCGCCGCCGGGAGCTTCAACACGCTCGCCACGGCGCTGAAGGCCGCAGGCCTCGTCGAGACGCTCAAGGGGAAGGGCCCCTTCACCGTCTTCGCGCCGACGGACGACGCCTTCAGGAAGCTCCCCGCCGGGACTCTCGAGAAGCTCCTCGCCGACAAGGCGCAGCTGACGAAGGTCCTCACCTACCACGTCGTCGCCGGGAAGGTCCTGGCCGTCGACGTCGTCAAGCTGAAGGAGGCGAAGACCGTCGAGGGCTCCTCCGTGAAGATCTCGGTGAAGGACGGGAAGGTGAAGGTCGACGGAGCGAACGTCGTGAAGACCGACGTCGGGGCCTCGAACGGCGTGATCCACGTCCTCGACGCCGTGATCCTCCCCCCCGCGAAGTAACCGAAGCGCCTCGGTCGAACCTTCCGTGCCCGACGGGGAGGCCGCGCCACCGCGCGGCCTCCCCGTTCTCGGTTTCACGCGACAACGGAAAACGGACCTGACCCCGGTCCTCAGGCCTCCAGAAGGTCCGCGAGGGTCTCCGGGTGAAAGCCGACGAGGAGCCGACGCCCGACTCGCAGCATCGGTGCCCGATAGTTCCCGGTCGGGCCCTTGAGGTCGTCGAGACCGACCTCCCGCGCGGCCCGCGCGGTGGCCTTCTTCCCCTTCGCGATCACGACCTCGTCGACCGCGGCGAGGAGCCTCCGGACGTCCGCGTCCGTCATGGGCGCCGCCTTCGCGGAGCGCTCTTCCGTCACCCGGGTCTTCGTCTGCTCGAGCACCTCACGGGTGCGTCCGCAGCTCGTTCACCCCGGGCGCTGGTAGTAGAAGCCGACCGTGGCCATGTCGTCCTCCTTCTTCTCCCTCAGGGCTGAAGGGCGTACTCGCGGACGATCCGGGTCGTCCTCTCGACGCCGTCCAGGAACACGGGGAGACGGATCCTCTCGTTCTTGCTGTGGATCGTCACGGCATCCATCACGTTCACCGCGAACGGCGAGACGCCGTAGGCGCGAATCCCGCGCGCCCGCAGGTAGGCGAGGTTCGTGTAGCTACCGGTCAGGACGTACGGTCCGACGTCCGCGTCCTCGACCGGGTCGAGCGCGAGGACCGTGTGCAGCGTCTCCCACGCGCGCCCGCGCCGCGCCGCGGGGACGGCGTCGGGGGTGATGTGCCGCAGCGTCAGGCGCACGCCGAAGGGCGCCGCCCATCGCCCCATCTCTTCCCAGCGCGCCCGCCCGGACCGGCCCGGGAGGAGGGTCGCCACCAGGTCCATCGAGTACCCGTTTCCCGCGGCCGCCCGCTTCGTCTCTCCCGTGTAGTACATGTCGCGAAAGAGAGAGCGGTAGACCTCCGGGAGGTCCTCCCCCAGCTTCCCTGCCGCCACGGCCGCGCGGGTGTCGTTCATGTGGTGGCCCCAGAGGTCGGAGCGGGACGGCCCGACGAAGGCGAGGAAGTCCTGCACTTCGTCGAGGACCCGGAACGGCTCCTCGCGCATTTTCCGATCGAGGAGGTCTCGCAGCGCGTCGAGGTTGCGTTCGTCCTTCGCGTGCGCCGTCGCGAGGACGTTGGACTTCTGGAGGACCTCGATGCCGAAGCGCTCGATATCGTCTCCGTTGACCTCGTTCACGCCTCCCTCGTTGAAGACGTCGGTGACACCGGCCAGGAGGTCGGGACGGTGCTGCAGGACCCACCCGATCCCGATCTCGGGCGAGAAGGTCTCCTCTCCGGGCTCGGCGAGGAAGACGATGTCCCGCTCGGGGACGATCCCGTCGCGTCGGAGGGACGCGATCGCGAGGAAATCGGCGATCCCCTGCCCCTTCATGTCGAGCGTCCCTCGCCCGCAGACGTACTGGACGAGGTCGCCGACGCCGTCCGCCGCCGCGAAGGGAGGGAGGTCCCAGGCCGAGAGGTCCCCGACGGGGTAGACGTCCATGTGATGCAGGAGCAGCAGGGCTTCTCCCCGGCTGCGACCCGACAGCCGCGCCACGACGATCGGACGCTCGGGGTCGTCCCCGACGATCTCGAACGGGATCCCCTCGCAGCCGAGCTTCTCGGCCCAGAACCGGGCCGTCTCGACCGTCCGTCCCGGCGGATTCTGCGAGTCGATCCGGACGTACTCGCGGAGGAGCTGCGTCGCCGCGCGCTGCCGCATCTCGGCGAGATCGAGCGGTCGCATCTCGACCCCGGGTGCGAGGGAACGGACGAGGCGCGGGCCGGCGAACGCGGCGGCCGCGACGAGCGCGGCACCGCCGTAGAGCGCGAGGCGGCGGCGGACGTTTCGAGAGAGGCTCACGCGCTCGCCGCGCCCTTCGACGGAGAGCGCCAGTGGAGTGCGGCCGTGGCGAGGAGCCCGAGCGTCGTCATCAGGCCCGCGATGATCAGCCATCTCCCGGAGGGCCGCAAACGGACGACGTGACGCCCGGGCGGCACGGTCAGGCCCGCGAAGCCGACGTTCGCGTCGTCCACGAGGACGGCCCGGCCGTCGACGGTGGCGTGCCGGGCGGCGACGAGAGGCCGGGCGACGAAGAGATAGCCGTGCGCGGGGCCCTCGACCTCGACCTCGACCTCGAGGAGATCGGGCCGGTCCGCGACCCGCAGGACCCGCCCCGCCGACGGGACGAGCGACTCTCCCGGGGCCGACAGGACGACCGAGTCGGCAGGGGCCCGGTCGCGGAGAAAGCGCGTGGAGGCCGCGAGCGGGCCGGGCTCGCGCACGACCTGCGATACGAAGCGGACGGGCAGGACCGGGCTCGCGACGGGAAGGAGCCGTGGGACGGGCCTCCCGTTCGGCGACGTCTCGTGGGTGACGACTCCGACCGCCCCGGCGGCCCGGGCGAGCGCCCTGGCGAGCGGTCCGTCCGGCGGGGCCTCTTCGAGGAGCATCGCCCACTCGAGCTGGGCGCGCGGGAGCGCCGCGTCGTAGTCCGCCTCGTGAACCGAAGCGACTCCGAAGCGGGTGAAGGTCCACGGAATCGCCCAGGCCGTCATCGCGGAGCCGCCGACCGTCGGGTCGTCCGGCCCGGAGCCGCGCGGGAGCTCCGACCCGGGCAGGGGCAGGATGCGCGGGGGCGGTTCGTCGTCGCGGGCGGACGGCAGCGTGGCGAGAACGGACGGCCTCTCCGTCAGGATCGCCGCGTCCGACATCGGCAGGAGCCTCGGAGTGACGACGGCTCGATCGGCCGCGAGGAGGAGGCCGAGGAGCCCGAAGACGAGCGCTCGCCGTGCGGGGAGCGCCTTCTCCAGCGCCGCGGCGCCGAGCGCGGCGAGCCAGACGATCCCGAACCCGAAGAGGACCATCCACTTCTCCGGGTACCGGATCGACGCGGCGAACGGCACGACCTTCGCGGCCCAGCCGGCCACCGGAATCGCGGGACCGAGCGCGAGCAGGACGCCGAGCGCCGCGAGAGCCGACGCCCGGAGCCGGGCGCCGCGCCCCACGATCAGACCGAGGAGCGCGAGGGTCCACGCGACGCGGCCGGGCGTCAGCGACGGGAAATAGGGGTAGCGCGGGATGCCGGGCGCGACGCTCGTCCTCGTCCAGTCGGCCACGACGCCGTCCGCGAGCAGCTCCGAGAGCCGCATCGGAGGCAGCGACCCCATTTCCGCAAATCCCGGGAGCAGCGC
The DNA here is from genome assembly GCA_017999215.1 of Thermoanaerobaculia bacterium. Classification (GTDB taxonomy): domain Bacteria; phylum Acidobacteriota; class Thermoanaerobaculia; order UBA5066; family UBA5066; genus UBA5066. Next base: position 476 of record JAGOBQ010000402.1, on the reverse strand, counting down.
CCCTCGAACGCCCCGGATGCTTTCCAGACCCGTGAGGGCGAGAGTCGCGAGCGCGGGCGCGGCGAGGAGGGCGCCGAGGAGTCCCCCGGCGCTCCAGAGGACGAGGGTCCCTCCCCGCTCGCGCACGCCCGCGGCCGGACCCCGCCCGACGAGGAGGACGAGCGCGAGGAGCGCCGCGGCGAGGAGCGGCTCCGGGACCGACGCGACGAGGAGGAGCGCGGTCGCGGCGGCGAGGAGGACGAGGCTCCGCCCGTCGCGCCGCGCGCGTACCCGGAGGAGCCCGGCCGCGAGCCAGGGGAGCGCCGCGTGCGCCGAGGCGAAACCGAGGAAGCTCGCCGCCGACGCCGTGATCCCCGCCGCCCCCCACGCGAGACCGCCGGCCGCCGAGGAGAGCGGCGGGAGTCCGGAGCTTCGCAGGAAGACGGCGAATCCCGCGGCCCCCGTCAGGACGCGCAGGAGCATCCACGCTTTCGCGG
>JAGOBQ010000401.1 GCA_017999215.1 Thermoanaerobaculia bacterium | reverse complement strand
CGGCCGAGCTCCTCGGCGATCGCGCGCGGGTGGCGGCCCTCCATCGTGAAGGAGAAGGTCGGGACGCGGGCGGCGAAGAGCGCCGGGTCGGAGATCCCGTGGATCACGAGGCCGGGGACCGCGGCGAACGCCTCGTGGAGCGCGCGGGAAAGCCGCGCCTCGTACGCGTGGATCGCGGCCATCGCGCTCTTCAGGACGAGGCGGCGGCCGGCGTAGCGACCAGAGAGCGCCTCGCGGTACGGACCTCCCGAGCGCTCCCCCAGCCAGCCGAGGTATTCGAGCGCCCCGAGCGTGCCGGCGACGGCCTCGAAGCTCTGAGTGCCCGTCTCCCACCGGTCCGGCGGGGCGTCGCCGGCCGGTCGCACCTTGTAGGCGAACGTCCTCTCGAGGAGCTCGTGCCGCCCCCAGAGGATGCCGAGGTGCGGGCCGAAGAACTTGTAGGCCGAGCAGGCGAGGAAGTCGATCCCCGCCTCCGCGACGTCGATCGGCCCGTGCGGCGCGTAGTGGACGGCGTCGACGTAGACGAGCGCCCCGGCCTCGTGCGCGGCCTTCGCCGCGCCCGCGACGTCGTTCACCGTCCCGACGGAGTTCGACGCCCAGCCGACCGCGACGAGCTTCGTCCGCTCCGAGAGGAGCTTTCGGAGCTCCTCGACGCTCCAGGTACAGTCGGCCGGGTCGAAGTCGAGCCAGCGCACCGTCGCGCCGCGATCCTCGGCCGCGAGGAGCCAGGGCGAGACGTTCGCGTCGTGGTCGAGCCTCGTCAGGACGACCTCGTCGCCCGCCTTCCAGTCGCGCGAGAGGCTCCGCGCCATCGCGAACGTCAGGGTCGTCATGTTCGGGCCGAACGCGATCTCCTCCGGCCTCGAGGCGCCGAGGAAGTCGCCCGCCGCCGCGCGGGCCTCCGCGACGACGGCGTCCGACGCCCGGCTCGCCGGGAAGGCCCCGCCGTGGTTCGCGTTGGTCTCGTGGAGATACCGGACGATCCGGTCGCTGACCTCGCGCGGCACCTGGGTCCCGCCGGGGTTGTCGAGGATCACGTCGCCGGAGACGAGGGCGGGGAACTTCGCGCGGATCGCTTCGAGGTCGAGCATGCGCGAAGGTTAGCGCGGAGAGGTCAGCGGCGGGGCCTTTCCCGCCGGAGCCTCTCGCGAAGCTCGCGGAGCTCGTCGAGCCGGCGCTTCGCCTCGGCCTCCCGTCCCGTCCCCTTCGGCCGGTAGTAGCGGCGGCCGGCGAGGACGTCGGGGAGGCACGAGAGGCCGGCCGTCCCCTCCGCCGTGTCGTGGGCGTAGACGTATCCCTTGCCGTAGCCGACGTCCTTCATGAGCCTCGTCGGCGCGTTCAGGATCGCCGCGGGCGGCGGCGCGTTCGGCGTCTCGGCCACATCGCGCGCGGCCTCTCCGTAAGCGGTGTAGAGGGCGTTCGACTTCGGCGCGAGCGCGAGGTAGACGGTCGCCTCGGCGAGGGCGAGCGCCCCCTCGGGCATCCCGAGGAAGTGGACCGCGTCGCGCGCGGCCATCGCGAGCCGGAGCGCGTTCGGGTCGGCGAGGCCGACGTCCTCCGTCGACGCGCGGACGAGCCGCCGCGCGACGAAGAGCGGGTCCTCCCCCGCCTCGAGCATCCGCGCGAGCCAGTAGAGCGAGGCGTCGACGTCGGAGTCGCGGACCGACTTGTGGAGGGCGGAGATGAGGTTGAAATGCTCCTCGCCCGACTTGTCGAAGAGAAGGGATTTCCGGGCGTAGATCTCGCCGAGGAGCGTTGCCGTCAGGACGGCCCCCGCGCCGGCGTGGTCGGCGGCCGTCTCGAGCGCGTTCAGCGCGCGGCGCGCGTCGCCGTCGGAGAAGCCGACGAGCCAGTCGACGGCTCCCTCGCCGAGCGTCACGCGCCCCCCGAGGCCGCGCTCGGCGTCCTCCGCGGCGCTTCGGAGGATCGCCTCGAGGTCCTCGCGCGAGAGGGGCGGCAGCACGACGACGCGCATCCTCGAGAGGAGCGCGCCGTTCAGCTCGAACGACGGGTTCTCGGTCGTGGCACCGACGAGCGTCGCCGCCCCCGACTCGACATAGGGCAGGAAGACGTCCTGCTGCGCCCGGTTGAATCGGTGGATTTCGTCGACGAAGAGGAGCGTCCGCTCGCCCCGCGCCGCGAGGCGCTTCGACTCCTCCAGCACCTCCCGGATCTCCTTCACCCCCGCGACGACGGCGGAGAAGGCGAGGAAACGCGACTTCGTGCGCGTCGCGATGACCCGGGCGAGCGTCGTCTTCCCCGTTCCCGGCGGGCCCGAGAGGACGAGGGACGGGACCTTGTCCGCCTCGATCGCGCGGCCGAGGAGAGACGACGGCCCGGCGACCGACGCGGGGAGCCGCATCTCCGAGAGGTCGCGCGGGCGGAACCGCTCGGCGAGCGGCGCCACGGAAGGCACCGCCCGCCGGTCCGGGATCGGCTCCTCGAAGAGGTCGCCGCTCCGCGGCTTCACGACCCTCCGTGCGCGGCGCCGATCTGCTTCTCGAGCGTCTCGATCGCCGGCAGGCCGGGGTGCTCCTTCTTCAGCCGGGCGAGCGCGGCGTCGGCCGCGTCGTGCTCGTGCTTGTCGAGCGCGAGGACGACGACCTCGTTGTAGAGCGACTGCCAGTGGCTCGGGTCGGCGGCTCGCGCCTTGCGGAAGAGAGCGAGCGCCTCGTCGAGCTTCCCCTCGTTCCGGTAGGCCGTACCGAGATCGGTCATCACGTTCGGGTCGCCCGGTCGGACCTTCAGCGCCCGCTCGTACGCCTCGATCGCCTGCCCGTACTCGTGTGCGTCGTAGGCGGCGTTCCCGAGCTGGACGAGGGCGTCGTAGTCGCCGGGTTTCGCGGTCGCGGCGGCCTGGGCATCCTGCAGGCGCTGCCACGCCGCGCGATCGAAGGCGGAGCCTCCCCCCGCGGGCGCGCCGGCGTTCGGGCCGAGGGGCGGGGCGCCGGGGACGCCGGCGGGCGGGTCCGCCGCCATCGCCGCGGCGGGCGGCGTCGGGGCGTGCCGTCCCTCGAGGGCGATCCAGGCCCCGGCGAAGCCGACGAGGGCTCCCAGGGCGGCGAAGAGGAGCCGGTCGCCCCAGCGGGGCGCCGACGGGGCCATTCCGGCGGCCTGCTTCGATCGAGCCCCGTCCCGGGAGCCGGTTCGGGCCTCCGGCGGGGGGGGAAGGTGGTCGTCGTGGCTCAGGGCAAACCTCCGTCTTCGTCGTCGGGAAGGAGCGCCGCCGACCAGGTGCCCGCGACCGGGCCGATGGCCGGCGCGATCGCCGTCGCCTCCCACGTGCCGGTGATCCGTTTCAGCTGCGGCTGGACGCGTCCGTAGAACGTCGCGTCGAAGCCGCGCTCCGAGTCGATCCTCTGGATCGTGATCCTCTCTCCGACGTACGTTCCCCGGAGCGAGCCGCGGAAGCCGCCGTCCAGCGTGTAGTCGCCGGAGACGAGGGTGCCGTCGAGGACGAGGCGGAAGGCGCCTTTCCGTGCACCGGGGTCGATAGTCGCCTCCCAGCGCCCGGTGATCGGGTCCGCCGTCCGGCGGGACGCCGAACGCCTCCGGACCACCTCCTCCTGGAGGAGCGCGATCCTCCGGACCCGCTCGACGAGGCGGGCGACGGCGGCACGCCGGATCTCGCGGGCGGCGGCGGCTCGAGCCTCCGCCTCCACTACCCTCTCCTCCTCGTCCCGCAGGTCGCCGGCCTGGACGTCCCCGCCGCGGACGGAGTCGACGAGACGCTCCCGGGCGGACGCGGCGGCTGCGTCGGCCCGCGTGGCGGCAGACGTGAGGCGCTCCACCTCGAGGACATCCTCGTTCCGGGCCCTGCGCTCGAGGTCGAGCGCAACGAGGAGGCTCTCCATCGACGGGTCGGTCCGCGCCGCGGCCACGAGAGGGACGCCCAGCGCCAGGACCAGGAGGAGGCCGGCCGGAGCTCGATGCGACATCGTCACGACTATACGGGAGCGGCGGCGCCCGCGTCGCCGGATTCGGGGCTCAGCGGGCGGCGGGACCGAGGCTGCGGCGCCGCGCGACCGACCGGTCGAGCGCCTTCTCGACGTCCAGCTCGACCTCCGCCTCCGGCAGGCCGTTCACCTGCGCGATCTCGGAGACGATGAGGTACCGGGCCCGCTCGTACATCTTCTTCTCGCGGAAGGAGAGCGTCTTCTGCTTCTGGACCCAGTTCAGGTTCTTGAGGACGTCGGCGATGTCCGACAGCCGGCCGGAGCGCATCTTGTCGAGGTTCTGCTTGAAGCGCCCCTTCCAGTCGCCGTTCGACTGGAAGCTGCCGTCCTCGAGGACCTTGAAGACGCCGGTCACGTCCTGTCGCCGGGTCAGCGGTCGCAGCCCGACGCGGTCGGAGTTGCCGACCGGGACGACGACCTTGGAGTTGTTGGCGAGGAGCCGCACCTGATAGCAGGGATGAGCCCGGCCGTCGAACAGGGATTCCCCGATGGTCTCGACGACTCCCACCCCGTGGTTCGGATAGACGAGCTTATCGCCGATGTTGAAACCCACCGGATCCGCCTCCTGCGCTATCGGACTTGCTAGCTTACGCGGCCCCCGGCCGGGG
>JAGOBQ010000400.1 GCA_017999215.1 Thermoanaerobaculia bacterium | reverse complement strand
CGGCGACCTTGTCGAGGAGCCACACCGAGCGCGTCGTGAAGACCTCGGCGAAGGCCAGCAGGTGGAGGATCAGGAAGTCGAAGATCCCGCCGATCAGGGCGGCGGCGACGAGGACCTTCGCCTGTTTTCCTCCCGCCTCGCCCGCGACGAGGACCTCCGTCGTCGCCGTCGCCTCCGGGAAGGGGAACTCCCCGTGCATCTCCTTCACGAAGTGGCGCCGGAGCGGCACGAGGAAGACGATGCCGAGCGCGCCGCCGAGGAGCGACACGAGGAAGAGCTTGAAGAGGTCCACGGGCAGGCCGAGGATGAAGAGCGCCGGGAGCGTGAAGATCGCGCCCGCGACGACGAGGCCCGAGGCGGCGCCGACCGACTGGACGATGACGTTCTCCAGCACGGTCGACCGGCGCTTGAAGGCGTAGCCGAGGCCGACCGCGAGGATGGCGATCGGGATCGCCGCCTCGAAGACCTGCCCGACCTTCAGGCCGAGGAACGCCGCGGCGGCGGAGAAGATCGCCGCCATGACGATGCCGAGCGTCACGGACCGCGGCGTGAACTCCTGGATCGCGGAGTCGGCGGGGACGATCGGCTGGTAGGTCTCTCCCGGCTTCAGGGGGCGGTAGGCGTTCTCGGGGAGCGACTTCGACGAGGAGACTTCCATCATTCCTCCGTGGGGACCCCGCGCGCGGGGCGGCGGGCGTCGTTCGCGGGCGACCATGGAGTCTGATGGGAAACGGCCCGTCCGTCGAGCGACATCGTTCGCCATCCCTCGCCGCTCCCCCCCGGACCCGGGGGTCGGCACCGGAAGCGGCCGGCGACCGTGCCTCCCCCGGGGCGCTCAGTCGGCCGCGAGGAGCGCCGCGATCGCCGCTTCGTACGGGACCGGCTCGGCCATCGCGCGGAACCGCTCCGGGACCCCGAAGACCGTCTCCCGCGTCCGGCCGTGCGGGTTCCGCTCGAAGACCTCGAGGACCTGCCGCCGGAGAAGGGGCGATGGGACCAGCCGGTCGAAGCGTGTCTCGAGCGAGGCGAGGAACGGCAGGACCGCGATCTTCCCGGGCCGCTGCGCCCTCATCTCGGCGAAGAGCCCCGCGATCGCCTCGAGGCGCGAGGTCGAGAGGAAGAAGTACGACCCGATCATGTCGACGACCTGCATCGGGAGCCAGAACGGCGCCTCGTCGGTGACCTTCTCGAAGTGGAAGACCGTCTGGAGGACGAGGTGCTCGACGAGCCGGGCGAGCGCCGGGACTCGGCCGCACGCCCCGCCCAGCGCGAGCAGCAGCTCCCGGGCGACGGCCGCGCCCCGCAGCTCGACGGCAGGCGTGCCGTAGAGGGCCGAGGAGTCGTACGTCCGGGCCGGCTCGAGGACGAGCGCGCCGTCGCGGAGCGCCACGCGGCCGGAGCTCGAGATGTTGCCGAGGTCGTGGCAGGCGAAGGCGACGCCGAACGCCGTCCGCAGCGTCCCGGGGTCGGGCTCCGGCTCTCCCGTCTCCTCGGACCAGCGGCGGGCGTCCTTCCCGAGCGCGAACGGGTCGAGGCCCTCTCCGAGCGCTCCGAAGAGCGCCTCCACGCAGTCGCAGACGGCCGCGACGTGCCGCGCGTTGTGGTACGACGGCGGCCGGGCGACGCCAGGCACGAAGGCCTCGTGCGAGCGCGCCCAGACCTCGCCTTCGAACCGCTCGTGAGCGGCAACCGCGAGACGTCGGATCTCGGAGGTCAGCTCAGGGGTGCAGGGGACGAACGCTTCGCTCTCGGAAGGCGCCATCGGGCTCTCGACGGAATGTTAGCAGCGCCTCTCCGGAGACAGCGCCCCGTCTGCGCCGGGCGTCGTAGACTGGAACGTCCTCGCACGAGGGACCGGCGTGACCACCGACCTCGCTTACGAAGCGCTCCCCCGCCTTCTCGTGGCCGCTCTCGGCGGCCTCGCCGTCGGCGTCGAGCGCGAATGGTCGGCCCGCGCCGCCGGCGGCGTCCGCCGCTTCGCCGGCGTCCGGACGTTCCTCCTCATCGGCCTCGTCGCCGGGACCGCGGCCGCCGTCTCCGGCTCGGGCGCGGCCGAGGCAGGCCTTCTCCTCCTCGGCGCGATCGCGCTCCTCGTCGTCGCCTCGTTCACGGTCCACGCCCTCGCCGGCGACCTCGACGCCACGACGGAGGTCGCCGCGCTGGCCGTGCTCGGCGCCGGCTGGCTGTCGGGCTCCGGCCGGATCGTCCTCGGCAGCGCGCTGGCCGCCCTCACGGCCCTCGTCCTCGCGGAGAAGACGAAGATCCACGGCCTCGTCGAGAAGCTCCGCTCGGAGGAAGTCGGCGCGGGCGCGCACTTCGCCGTCCTCGCGCTCGTCGTCCTGCCGATCCTGCCGGCCGGACCGTTCGGTCCGTCGCCCGGCCTCCGCCCGCAGGAGCTCTGGGCGCTCGTCCTGATCGTCTCGGGGATCGGCTTCGTCGGTTACATCGCCGTCCGGTGGGCCGGGCCGTCCAAGGGGTGGGGGCTGGCCGGTCTCCTCGGAGGCCTCGTCTCCTCGACCGGCGTCACGCTCTCGTTCTCGCGCGAGAGTCGCAGCCCGGGCGCCGCCCAGGGCCCTCTCGCCGTTGGCGTCGTCGCGGCCTGCGCCCTCGTCCCGTTCCGCGTCGCGATCCTCGCCTCGCTCCTCAGCCCGGCGATCGGCCGGGAGGTCCTCCCGCTCCTCGCCCTCCCGATGGCTGCGGGCCTGGCGGCGATCTTCCTTCTGCGCCGCCGGCCGACCGAGCCCGCGACGGCGACCGGCCCCGGGAATCCGCTTCGGCTCGGCTCGGCCCTCCAGCTCACGGCCGCGTTCCAGGTCGTCCTCTACGCCGTCGACGCGGCACGGACCGCGTTCGGCTCCCAGGGCGTCCTTCTCTCCTCGGCCCTCGCGGGCCTTGCCACCGTCGACGCCCTCATCTACTCGATGTACAAGCTCGGCCAGGGACCGGCCGAGGCGTTCCTCGCGGCGCGCGCCCTCGCCGTCGGCGTCCTCGCGAACACGCTCCTGAAGCTCGCCCTCGCCGTCGCCCTCGGCGCCGGGCCCTACCGGCGACTCGCCGGCGCCGGGCTCGCGGCGCTCGCCGTCGCGTGCCTCGCCGGCCTCGTCCTCTTCTGAACCCCGCCTCACGCGGGCGTGCGATGCTTCGCCCTGCGCGCGGGGTCCGCCGAATCCCCGCCGAGAGGAGACGCGATGACCGACTCCCCCCTCACCCGGCGCGCCCTCATCGGGACGGCCGCCCTCGCCGGCGCGGCCGCGGTCCTGCCGGAGGGCCTGGCCGCCCCGGCGCCCGCCCCGCCGAGGCCGGCCGCGGCGGACGGCTTCCGCATCGTCACTTCCGGCAACGGCCTCGAGGCGGCGAAGACCGCCCGCGAGGCGCTCCTCGCGGGGACCGACCCGCTCGACGCGGCGATCGCGGGCGTGAACGTCGTGGAGCTCGACCCGGACGACGTCACCGTCGGGTACGGCGGCATCCCGAACGAGGACGGGGTCGTCGAGCTGGACGCCGCCGTCATGGACGGGCGGACGATGAAAGCCGGCGCCGTCGCCGCCCTCACCGGCGTGAAGACGCCGTCGAAAGTCGCGAAGCTCGTCATGGAGCGGACCGACCGCGTCTTCCTCGTCGGCGCCGGCGCCCGGCGCTTCGCGACCGCGCACGGATTCCCCGACGAGGAGCTCCTCACCGAGAAGACCCGAAAGATCTGGCTCTACTGGAAGGACCGCCTTTCGGACCTCGACGACTGGATCGAGGCCGCGAAGGACGCCGAAGACCCCGACGTGAAGGAGTTCGTCCGGAAGTATGGAAAGGGGATCTTCCGCCCCCAGGGGACGATCCACATGTCCGTCCGGTCCGCCTCGGGCGACCTCGTCGGCGTCACGACGACGTCGGGCCTCTTCTTCAAGATCCCCGGGCGCGTCGGCGACTCTCCGGTCGTCGGGGCCGGCCTCTACTCGGAGAACGGCGTCGGTTCGGCCGGGTCGACCGGGCGCGGCGAGGCGAACCTCCTCACCTGCGGCTCGCATACCGTCGTCGAGCACCTGCGCGACGGCCTCGCCCCGGAGGAAGCCTGCCTGAAGGCCCTCCGGCGCATCGCCGAGAAGACCCACCACGTCCCGCGCCACCGGGACGAGAAGGGGCGCCCCACGTTCAACGTCCAGTTCTACTGCGTCGACGCGGCCGGACGGACCGCGGGCGCCGCGATCTGGAGCGGGTCGAAGTACGTCGTCGGCGACGCGGAAGGCGTCCGGACCCTCGACTGCGCCTACCTCTACAAGCGGGACGCCTGACGGCGAATCCGCAGCCACGATCGAACCGCGGCGCCACCCGCGCCGCCCAGGAGACCGATGAGAAGCACCTCCCTCCCGACAACCGCCCTCGCCCTCGCGATCCTCGCGGGCGCCACGCCGGCCCCCGCCGCTCCGAAAGGTGTCGAGATGTCCCGTGACGTCCTGACGCTCCCGGCGACCGAGACGACCCTGCCGAACGGCCTGAAGGTGATCGTCGTCCCGACCGGCTTCCCGAACCTCGTCTCGCTGCAGATCCCGGTGAAGACCGGCTCGCGGAACGAG
>JAGOBQ010000399.1 GCA_017999215.1 Thermoanaerobaculia bacterium | reverse complement strand
CGCGCGAAGGCGGGCGACGGCCACGTCGAAGTCGGCCGCGGTTCGGATCGCCGTTTCCGCAGCCCACGGCTCCGACGACGGTGACTTACCGATCGACCAGACGAAGAGGGGGACGCGCAGGGCCACGAGGAATCGCACTGCCTCGTCGGAGGTCAGGTCGCCTCCGTTCCGGGCGCCCGGCCCGAGAAGCAGGACGACGGCCCTCCGGCGCTCCCATCCGGCGGCCGCGAGCCCGGCCGCGGCGACCGCGTCCGCGATTCGCTGCTCCGTTCGGGGCCAGGGTTTGAGCCGGAGACCATGCGTGAGAGTCGGGCCAATGGCGTCCCACCTTCGCTGGAACCAGGCTGTCGCCGCAAAGGAGCTCGAATCGATCGTCGGATCGTCGACCGTCCGGCCGACGGGTACGAGGAATCGAAACCGGAGGTCGTCGTCGGAGGAGTCGCGAACCGGGGCGCCACGCCTCTCGAAGAGTCGCGTCAGCTCCTCGAATGCCCCCCCCTCGCAGACGAAGACGACGTCGAACCCTCCCTCCTCGACGGCGGCGACCCGGAGGCCGACTCCCTCCCTCTCGAGCCAGCCCGTGAGCCCCTCCGGCGACGGGAGCTTCGTCCCCTTCTCGAGGTGGACGGGAACGGCCGTCAGCTGTGGCGATCCGGTCGACGGGCGATCCCCGCCGATGACGGTCTCGGTCATGGCGGTGACGTTCCCGCCACACTCCACGCGGGCGCGGAGAATCTGCGCCCGGCTCACGTCCCTGACGGGAATCTCGATTCGGGAGGGGTCCGAAACCGAGAGCTTTCGGCCGTCGAGGGTCACCTCGACGGGCCCGGCCGTGCCCGACGTCGGGCAGCTCCACGTCAGGCGGGCGAGACGACTTCGCTCCGTGCCCCCGGGCTCCACGACCAGGAAGATCTCCGCGTTCCCCCGTGGCCTGTTGATCCACTGCTTCGCACGGCCCAGCTCCCTGCCCTTCTCGTCGTATCCAATGGCGACGAGCTCGTGAGGCGCGGGTTGCCATCCGAGATCGACGGGTGCGGCGAACGGAGCCTTCAGCTCGGCGACCTGCCTGCCGTCGAGCACGAGGTCGACTCGATCGACGTCGCCCGACGCTCGGATCTCGACGTTGAGGACGCCGTAGACGAGACCGAAGCAGAGAGTGGCGAACGAGATCACGTGCCCGCCTCCGACTCGATGCAGCGCACGAGACGTCGGCGCCGGGAGCCTCGACCTACGTCCCGAGCCGCGCTCATTGCACCCGCCGAATCCCGCGCGCGAATCGCGAGGTCTCGACCTCGTGAGGCAAGAGGGCGCCTTCGAGCCAGACGATCCTCTGCCGGTCGACCTCTTCCAGGAGGTCGCGCACGGCGTCGTCGAACTCCCGGTGCTCGTAGGCGGAGATCAGAGTCCGGGCGTTCCACCGCAGCGTCTCCGGCGAGCGCTTTCCGATCGACCAGACCTCGAGCCGAACGCCCAGACGCCGGAGGAAGCTCATGGCCTCGTCGGGTGTCAGCAGGCTTCCGTCCTTCGCCGTGGGACCGAGGAGGAGGACGACCGCCCGCTTCCGGTTCGCCTCGGCGGCCGTGAGGCCCGCCACGGCGACGGCGTCCGCGAGCCGTTGCCCGTCCCGGCTCCAGCTGGGCCAGTCGAGGAGCCAGCCTGCCGCGCGGCCGATGCTGCTTCTCTTCCGCGAGAGCCACGGCGTCGACGGGTAGACGTTCGCGACCATCTCGGTCTGCGCGGTCAGCCGCCCGACGGGCCAGAGGAATCGGAAACGAAGGTCCTCTCGGTTGAACCGCGCGCCGTTCCGGAGGTTTGCGGCGGTCTCCGCATCGTTCAGCGACTCCCGCCGGAACGCCTGCCTGAGCCCCGCCCGGGCGCTCCCCTCCGCTACGAAGACGATGTCGATCCCCCCGGCGTCCACGGCCGCGACCTCGAGCGGAATCCCGTCCACCTCGAACCATCCGGCCATCGTTTCGACGGGAGGGAGCGACGCCTTCCGCTCCAGCTCGACCGCCGTCGCCGTCAGCTCCGAGTGCGCCTCGACCGTCTTCGAGCCGCCGAAGATCAGCTCCGCGGTCGCGGAGACGCCCTCCCCGAACTCCAGGACCGTCTTCAGGAAGTGGATCCGGGCTGGCTCGTGGGGCGGCAGCTCGATGCGAGCAGGGTCGCTCACCGGGATCGGCGTCCCATCGAACGTCGCCGTTACTGAGGCCGGCGCCTCCCGCGCGAGAGCGCGCCACGTGAGCTGCGCGACCCGGCCGCTTCCCCCGTGTCCCCCTTCGAGGACGAGGCTCGCCTCGGCCGTCGGACGCGGGCGATTGACCCACTGCCGCGCCCTGCCGAGCTCCTTCCCCTCCGCGTCGTAGGCGACCGCCACGAGCTCGTGCGGAGAGGGTTCGCACCCCAGGTCGAGCGGCGCCGCGAAGGGGGCACGGAGCTCGGCGACAGGTCGGCCGTCGAGGATGAGCTCGACCCGGCTCACACCTTCGGAGGCGATCAGCTGCACGTTGACGACTCCGATAACGAACCCGACCCACAGAGACGCGAATGCGATCATCAGGCCCCCGCGTACCGAATAGGCTACGCCTGCGACCGCCAAGCGAGGCGCGTGCCAGCGAGAGATCCAAGCTCTTCGTGCCAGGCGAACGCCGACCGGCGCGGTCGTCGGTCAGCAGCCGTTCGGCGGGGCCCGCATGAGCGGCACGAACGACAAGGCCGGCTCGAGCCTGAACCTCCTCCGCTGGATCAGCCCGGGGACGATCAAGGAGGCCTTCGTCCCGGCGACGGAGTGGCGCTACCCGTAACTGGAGAAGAAACCGGGGTCAGAAGAAATCGGTGCCAGGCGTGAAATCGTGTATTGTTTAAGGCAATACACGATTTCACGCCTGGCACCGGATCTTCCGGATCTGTCACGCCAGGCCCCGGGTCTTCTCAGAGTCTTCTGAGCTTTCGTTCCGCAGCTCACCGGCCGCGAGCCGCACGTGGCGCGGCACGTCCAGGGGGAATCCGGAGTGCCGGGCGGCGTAGCGCGCGAAGGCGAGGACCTCCGGCCCGGCGTTCAGCCGGTTCGCCATCTTCAGCGGCTTTCCCTCGCCGCGTGCCTCGAGGCGGAACCAGTCGTCGTCGTCCGAATCCGTCGACACGGTCATCGCGAGCGTGCCGCGCCGCACCTCGCGCCGGCGCTCCCAGGGGCCGAGACTCCGGATTCGCGCGACGAGGCCGGGACCGAGGAGCCAGGAGTCGCGCGCGAAGGCGGCCCAGCCGCAGAGGAGATCGGCGGCGACCGTCGTGAGCCCGAGAAGGAGGGCGGTCCCGGGAGCCTCACGGCGAACGCCGGTGGCGAAGAGCGCGGCGACGAAGACCGTCGTCAGGACGACGGCGACCGTGAGCGCGCAGCCCGCGGTCCTCCGCGACCTCGCCGGGGCCGCCGAGAGGAGGACGCCCCCCTCGGGAAGCGGCCGCGCCGTCCAGTCCGCAGGGACCGGGGGCTCGCCGGAGAATCCGGCGTCCCGTCCTCCCGTTTCCGCGGACCTCGGCGCGGGGAGGCCGAGGGCGGATCGGAGCCGGGCGGCGAGCCACGCCGCGACGGCCGGCGGAGTTCCGGAGCAGAGGACCTGCTCCGAGCCGCGAACGACGGCGACGAGGCGCGAGCGGCGGACGTCGACGTAGACGGACGAGACCTCCGAGGCGGAGAAGTCCCTCGTTCGGCCGAAGGGTCCCGCGCTCGGCCGCAGGGAGAATCCGCCCGGGCGGGTGATGAACCGGTCGCTCCCCGCGAGGAGCCGGAGGAGCTGCCAGATCGCCGTCAGCCCGCCCCACGTCCAGAAGGCGAACCAGACCGCAAGGAAGGTCAGGACCGGCCACGGCGTCGAGCCCGCGACGCGGGGCAGGCGGGGCCACGAGCCCGGGAGCACCTCACGAAGCGCGGAGACGAGCGGGTCGGCGAGAGGGCCGAGGAGGATGAGAAGGACGAGGAGCTCTCCGACGGCCCAACCGCAGAGCCAGAAGAGAAGGAACGCGGCCGGAACGAAGCGGACCCAGCCCGTCGCCCGAAGGACGATCTCTTCGCCCTCCGGCAGGGGACGTACCGAGACCGTCCCTCCCGGCACCGTCGGAGGGGGAGAGCCGGGGCTCCACGCAGGCGGCGGCGGCAGAACGATGGACGACACGTCCGCATGGTAGCGCCCGGCCGTGAGCTCGAAGAGAACGTGCTATCGCCACTACGTGTCATCCGTGCCGCGTCCTTGGTGCCCGTCCTTGGTGCCAGGCGTGAAATCGTGTATTGTTTTACACAATACACGATTTCACGCCTGGCACCGGATCTGCGATTTCACGCCTGGCACCGGATCTGTGGTGGCACCGGATCTGGGCACCGGATCTCGAATCGCGCGGTGCAGGATCAGGAAACCCCGGGGATTCGGCTGGTTCATGGTGCCCGTGTCTCTGCCACATGGGGATCCGGGCCCGCACCAGGGGTCCCTTCGCCGCCCCCGCGCCCGCGGAGCGGACGGGCCTCCTCCGCGAACGACCCGAGGGGCCGAATCCCTCTCCGTCCGCCTGGCGTAAGCGTACCG
>JAGOBQ010000398.1 GCA_017999215.1 Thermoanaerobaculia bacterium | reverse complement strand
GACGACGGCGCCCGTCTCGTCGTCGACGAGATCGGCCTTCGTCCTCGCGACGACGCCGCACCGCACGTCGAGGAGCGAGAGGATCGCGAGGTGCTCGCGCGTCTGGGGCATCACCGAGTCGTCGGAAGCGACCACGAGGAGCGCGACGTCGATGCCGGCGGCGCCGGCGACCATCGTCCGGACCAGCTTCTCGTGCCCCGGGACGTCGACGAACGAGAAGGTCGTCCCCTCCCACGCCGCGTGGGCGAAGCCGAGGTCGATCGTGATCCCGCGCGCCTTCTCCTCGGGGAGGCGGTCCGGGTCCGTCCCGGTCAGCGCCCGGACGAGCGCGCTCTTGCCGTGGTCGATGTGTCCAGCGGTGCCGACGAGGACGCGCGCCATGGGAGGAGTATCAGGGATCGCAGGGAGAGCGTCACCGGCGGAAGGACGGCACGGAGGGGCGAGTGGCATCATTCGGCGTCCATGAAGACGACGACGACGCGACGGGCCACGGCGGAGGAGCGCGCGAAGCTCGAGGGGTACCTGAACCCGAAGCCGAAGAGGAATCCGGCGTGGGCCGCGACCGTGATGGTGACCGTGCCGCTCGCGTGGGCCCTCTTCGTCGTCCTGAACATGCTGCTCGACGGTATCGTCCCGGCCGCCGTTCGGCTCCTCCTCGCCTTCGCGATCGCCGGGGGAGGGGCCTGGATCTTCGGGAAGCGGCTGACCGCGCAGCACGAGGCGTCGGCCCGCCCCCCCGAGCCGGTCCTGGGATTCCTGCAGCGGGACCTCGAATCGGGCCGCGTCGTCGTCGCCCGCTGGGAGGTCGACGCGGTCGTGAAGGTCGCTTCCGACCCGGGCCGCTTCGTCTCGACGACCTGGTTCGCGAAGCTGACGGACGGAACCGTGGCCCTTCTCGTCCCGCCCGACCTCGAGGAGGCCGAGCTGAACGGCGAGTTCCCGGCCACCTCGTTCGAGATCGCGACCGGCGAGGAGAGCCGCCACGTCCTCTCGATCCGGCGGACCGGCGAGAGGCTCGAGCCGGCCGCGCTCCGCGCCCCGCTCTCCGACGCCGAGTGGGAGGAGCTCGGCGACGAGGCCGACGCCCCGGTCCCCTTCGGCTGGAGCGAGGTCCTCGCCCGCGCGGCGGCGAACCCGCTCCGGGCCCGCGCGAAGGACGAGCCCCGTTCCCGGCAGGAGGCGCTCGAGCGCGAGATCCTGAAGGCGCACGAGGAGAGGACCGGTCCTTCGGCGCCCGAGGCGACCCGCCCGAAGTAGCGCGTCAGTACTCGGGCGCCTCGACCGGCCGCGCGCCGGAGGGGGGCGGCGCCTCGCCGGCCAGCCGGGCCCTCACCGCGCGGGCCACGCGCAGCCCGTCGAGCGCCGCCGACACGATCCCTCCGGCGAAGCCGGCCCCCTCGCCCGCCGGGAAGAGTCCGGGGAGCGAGGCCGATTCGCACGCCTCGTTCCGCTCGATCCGCACGGGGGAGGAGGTGCGCGACTCCGGCGCGATCAGGACCGCCTCCTCCGAGACGAAGCCGCGCATCTTCCGGTCGAAGAAGCGGAGCGCCTCGGCGAGAGCCGTCAGGTACGCCTCCGGATAGATTCCGTCGAGACGGGCCGGGACGCAGGCGGGCGCATAGGTGCCGCGGGGCAGCGGCCGCGGCGCGCGTCCCGAGAGGAAGTCGGTGACGCGGATCGCGGGGGCGGCGTAGGTCCCGCCCCCGGCCGCGAACGCGGCCCGCTCGACGCGCCGCTGGAACGCGACCCCGCGGAGGACCTCGGGCCCCTCCTCGTTCGCGAAGTCCCCGAGGTGCGTCTGGACGACGAGGCCCGAGTTCGCGAAGCCCGAGGCGCGCTTGTAGCGGGACATCCCGTTCGTCACGACGCCCCCCGGCTCCGACGAGCAGGCGATCACCTCGCCGCCCGGGCACATGCAGAACGTGTAGACGCCGCGCCCGACGGAGGTCTGCGCCGTCATCTTGTAGTCGGCGGGCATCACGCCGCAGGAGGCGGCGACGCGCCCGTACTGCATGAGGTCGACGTCGTCCTGCGGATGCTCGATCCGCACCCCCATCGCGAACGCCTTCGGCGACATCGAGACGCCGCGTGCGAGGAGCCGTTCGACGGTGTCGCGGGCCGAGTGGCCGAGCGCGAGGATCGCCGCGTCGCACGCGACCTCCTCGCCGGAGTCGAGGAGGAGGGCGCGGAGCGGGCCGCCGTCGCCGTCGCGGAGGACGTCGACGACCTTCGCCCGGTAGCGCAGCTCGGCGCCCCGGTCGCGAAGGTGCTTCCTCATGCTCCGGAGGACGACGACCAGCCGGTCGGTCCCGATATGCGGCTTGCCGTCGTAGAGGATCGTCTCGGGGGCGCCGAAGCGGTGGAGCGTCTCGAGGACGACGGCGATCTTGTCGTGCCGCTTGCCGCACGTCAGCTTGCCGTCGCTGAACGTCCCGGCGCCCCCTTCGCCGAACTGGACGTTCGACTCCGGGTCGAAGTCGCCCGACTTCCAGAAGCGCATCACGCGCCGGTAGCGCTCCTCGGCAGCGTCGCCCCGCTCGAGGACGGTCACCGAGACTCCCGCGTCGGCGAGGGCGAGCGCGGCGAAGAGGCCTGCCGGCCCGGTGCCGACGACGGCGACGCGTGCCGAGCGCTCGAGAGGAGGCAGGAGGAGCTCGGGGCCGCGCCGCGGCGGCGCCTCCTCGAGGGCGAGCGGCGGGGAGAGGGGAGCCGGAGGCTCGGAGGCGAGCGTCAGCTCCACCGCGTACTCGTAGACGAGGTCGGGCTTCTTCCGCGCGTCGAGCGAGCGGCGGACGACCTCCACGCCCGAGACGTCCCCGGGCGGGACGCCGAGCAGGCGTGCGAGGAGCGGCTCGTCCGGCGCCTGCGGGGCGCGGAGGCGAAGGCCCGAGAGACGGTAGAGCCGCACGGCCGCTATTCTAGGGAGGTGAGCGAGGGGCCCCGCGAGATCGAGGCGAAGTTCCGGGTCGCCGACCGGCCGGAGCTCGAGGCGCGCCTCGCCGCGCTCGGCGCCGTTCCCGGGGCCCGCGAGGACGAGGTGAACCTCCTCCTCGACGACGACGACGCCTCTCTCCGCTCGCGGGGCTGCGCGCTGCGCGTCCGGACGGTCGGCGGCCGCGGCCTCCTGACCTACAAGGGGCCGGCTTCCTTCGACGGCGGTGTCAAGGCGCGGCTCGAGCTGGAGAGCGGCGTCGACGCGCCCGGGAGCCTCCTCCCGCTCTTCGACGCGCTCGGCTACCGCCCACGCTTCCGGTACGACAAGCGGCGGACGCCGTGGCGCTTCGCCGATCCCGCACGTCCCCTCGTCGTCGTCGACGAGACGCCGCTCGGTCTCTTCGCCGAGATCGAGGGAGAGGCCGGGGCCGTCCGCGCCCTCGCCGCCGAGCTCGGCGTCGCGGAGGAGTCGTTCCTGCGCGCGTCGTACCTGGGGCTCTGGCAGGCGGCCCGCGAGGCGGACCCCGAGCTTCCCGAGGACATGGTCTTCACGGAATGAGAGCCCTCGTCCCGGCCGCGGGCTTCGGCACACGCTTCCGCCCCGCCACGCTCACGACCCCGAAGCCGCTCCTTCCGCTCCTCGGCGTCCCGATCCTCGTCCGGCTCTTCCGGCACCTGCGGGCGCAGGGCGTCACCTCGGCGGTCCTCAACGCGCACCACCTCGCCGAGACGCTCGTGGCCGCGGTCGGCGACGCCTGCGAGGGGGTCCCCGTCGCCTTCTCGCCGGAGGACCCGATCCTCGGGACGGCGGGGGCGATCCGCCGCGCGTCCGAGCGGGGCCTTCTCGGCGAAGACCCGTTCCTCGTCGTCAACGGCGACCTCTTCACGACGCTTCCGTTCGCCCCGCTCCTTGCGGCGCTCGGCGCGCCCGGCGTCGTCTCGGCGCTCGGCGTCCTCCCGCGCGCCGCGCCGGGCGAGACGGCTCTCTGGGGCGACGCGGAGGGGCGGCTCGTCTCCCTCGGCGACGAGCGGCCGTTCCCGGAGGCGACCGGCCCCTGGCTCTTCACGGGTTTGCAGTGCGCTTCCCCGGCCCTCGTTTCGAGGATTCCGCCCGGCGTCTCCGAGCTCGCGCGCGACGTCCTCCGCCCCTCGACGCAGCGACGGGACGGCGCGTTCGCGCTCGTCCCGTACCGGGTCCCCGAGGACGGCCTCTGGTTCGACCTCGGCTCCCCGGCGAAGCTCGCCGCGGCCGAGGAGGCGATCGCGGCGGCGGGTCTCGCCTGACGCGGCGATTCCCGCCGCCGCCGTTCACCAGACGCGGATCCAGCCCTGCCGCGCGGCGGCCCACTCGTAGATCGTGATCGTCGCGGTCGCGGGAGAGAGGCGGACGAGCGACTGCCGGCTCTTCGCGTCGCCCAGCCAGACCGAGCCGGGGGAGCAGTCGCCGAGCGGCGAGAAGCTCGCGATGTCGGAGCGGCCGAAGCGGACCGGGTCGGAGAGGTCGCCCGCCGGGTTTCCCTTCGGGTCGCGGGCGACGAAGCCGGGGATGAAGCCGACCGTCACCTTCGGCCAGCGCTTCTTCACGGAGACCGGGCCGTAGACGAGCGGGTCGACGCCGCTCTCGATGTCGTCGCTCCGCACG
>JAGOBQ010000397.1 GCA_017999215.1 Thermoanaerobaculia bacterium | reverse complement strand
CGTCGATGTCCGTCAGGTTCATCACCTGGGTCACCGAGAAGCCGAGGCTCCGGAAGGCCCGGCACATCACGTCCTCCCAGACGAACGTCCGGAGGTTCCCTATGTGGACGCGGTTGTAGACCGTCGGGCCGCAGGTGTAGAGGCCGATCCGCCCGGGGACGAGTGGCTGGAAATCGACCAGGGAACGGGCCGCAGTATCGAAAAGGCGCAGGCTCACGGTCTCGGATTCTCTGCGGGGAACGGGTCCGTCGCAATCTCCTTGACGACCCCGCGCCCGCGAGGGATAAAGCCCGTTCCGATGTTCCGCCCACGCTCTTCCCGCCCGCTCATCCTCCTCGTCGACGACGATCCCTTCCAGTCGGAGGTCGCCTCCTACATCGCCGAGGAGCTCGACTGCGACTTCGAGTTCGCGCTCTCCGGCACGGAGGCGCTCGCGAAGGTCGCGCAGCGGGCCCCGGACGTCGTCCTGCTCGACGTGAAGATGGACGACCTCTCCGGGTACGAGGTCTGCCGCCGCATCAAGACCCTCCCGGAGACGGCGGACACGCAGGTCCTCTTCGTCACCGCCCGGACGGAGGAAGAAGACCTCCTCAAGGGATTCGAGGCGCTCGCGAACGACTACCTTACGAAACCGTTTTCGGCGCGCGAGCTGAAGGCCCGGACGAAGAACGCCCTCCGGACGAAGCACCTCCTCGACACGATCGGCGCCCGGACCCGGTTCCTCGAGCTCCAGCAGGAGATCACCGAGAAGCTGGAGGCGGAGGAAGCCGGGACGGAAGAGAAGCGGGCCCAGATCCTGGTCACGATCCTCGAGAGGATCGGCCCTCTCTTCGACGCCGACGGCGTCACGCTCCACACGCGCCGGCCCGGACGGGCCGAGACCCGGGTCGCCGTTTCCCCCGCCTGGCCGGACGGCGCGCCCCCTTCGTACCTCGCCGTCCTCGCGCTCTCCGAGGACCCGCGCATCGAGAAGGCCCCGCGCCTCCCGGGCGAGTCGCGGGACTCCTCGGGAGACTGGCTCATCGTCTCCGCGCCTCTCTGGGTCGGCTCGGAGCTCCTCGGGACCCTGCGCCTCCACCGCCGGGGGCTTCCGCCGGTTCCCGGCGACTCGACCGAGCTCGAGCATCTCGTCGCCCTGGCGGGACACCTCGCGCGAACCCTCCACCGGGCCGACCTCATCCAGGAGCTGCGAAGTCATTGATGGATCGGGGAGGCTCGCCACGAGCCTCCCCGCGGCGCCTTCGGCGCCTCCCCTCGATCGGGTATGGATCGGGGAGGCTCGCCACGAGCCTCCCCGCGGCGCCTTCGGCGCCTCCCCTCGATCGGGTATGGATCGGGGAGGCTCGCCATGGCCCCCCCCCGCGGCGCCTCCGGCGCCGCCGCTACCACTCGCCGCGCTTCTGCCTCTTGATCACCTTGCGGAGGACGAAGCCCCGCTTCAGGCTCGACATCCGCTCGATGAAGAGCCGCGAGTCGAGGTGGTCGATCTCGTGGCAGAACGCCCGGGCGAGGAGGTCCGCCCCCTCGAGGACCCGCTTGACCCCCTTCTCGTCGAACGCCTCCACCGCGACCGCCTCCGGTCTCTCGACGATCTCGACGATGTCGGGAAACGAGAGACACCCCTCCTCGTCCCGAACGAGCCCTTCGGCGTCGACGACGCGCGGGTTGATCAGGACGAGCCTCTGGTCGGCATCCTTGCCGACCGAGAGGTCGACGACGCAGACCCGCTTGTTCACCCCGATCTGGGGTGCGGCGATCCCGAGGCCGGGCGCGGCCCACCCCGTGTCGAACAGGTCACGGATCAGCTCCCGGAGCGCCGGGTCCTCGAAATCGGTGACGTCCTCGTTCTTCGCGACGAGGCGCTCGTCGCCGTACTTCACGATGTCCCGGATCGCCATTCAGCCCTTCCCTCCCGCCTCTCTCTGCCGCCGCAGCTCCTCGACGATCGCGTCCGCCGCGAACCGGGCCCTCTCCTGGTGGACCTCCTCGAGGACCTTCCTCACCCGCGGGAGGCCGGCAAGAGCCCCGTCCCAGGCGTCGCCGCCGATCTCGAGGCACTCCGCCGCGGTCTCCGCCAGGACCGTCGCCGTACGCGGCCGTCCCGTCAGGAAGGCGACCTCCCCGAAGACGTCGCCGGCCATCAGGACCCCCATGCGAAGCTTTCGCCCCTCGCCCATCGCCGTCTCCACGCGGAGGACGCCCCGCGTGACGATGTAGAAGTCCCGTCCGGCCTTCCCCTGCTCGAGAACGAGCTCCCCCTCACGGAAGGTCCGCCGCACCGTGGAGGCGATGAATCCCGCGATCTCTTCCTTCGTCATCTCGGCGAAGAACCGGGACCTCTCGAGCCCCTCGGGAATCGGCGCCGACGCCTGCCCCGCGCCTCGGGCGCGGACGACGCCGGTCTCCTCCCGCTTCCGCGCCATCTCCTCGGCGTCCCGGGCCGCCGTCTCGGTCGCCGGAGGCCCGGCCCCCCACGAGCTGATCTGATGCCGTACGGCAACGGCCAGGGGAAAGCTCCCCTCGCCGGCGAGGTCCGCGGCGAGCCCTTCCAGGAGCGCGACGGCCTCCGCGGTCTCGCCCCGATCGTGCAGGGCCTCGGCGCGCGCCCGTCGCTCCTCGTAGTCGCCGCCGGCCCCCTGCCGCGACTCGTCCGCAGCGACCGCATCCGTCGTGAGGGAATGGAACTTCTTCTTCAGGAATTCGAAGACCACGTCTCAAGGGTGACCCGGCGAAGCGTCCGGGTCAAGGCACTTCCGCCGCGTTGCATTCGCAGGAGCTCCGGCGCGGAGGCCACCTCGGGCCGGCCGCAGGCTCGGAACGCCGGTCCGAACGTCTCCCCGGGGGGACTCCCGGAGTGGCACGCGGGTCGCATCCCCCGGGAAGGGAGGATGACTCCGATGACCACCAGAATCCTTCGCCCCGCGCTCGCGATCGCCTTCCTCCTGTCGGCCGTGCCGGCCCTCGCGCAGCGCGAGGGGTACTCGTACCTCTCGTGGGTCGGCTCCGAGGTCACGCTCGTCTCGAGCGCCGAGGACGACTCGACGGCCCGGCCGAACACGCCGATCCTCGTCGGGGATCGCATCTCGACCGGGACGTCTTCCCGGGCCGAGGCGATCCTCGCCGACGGCAACGTCCTGCGGATCGACGTCGGTACCGACCTCCGCTTCGACCGGCTCGCCCGGACCTACGAGTCCGAGGACGACCGGAACTCGGTCTACCTCGAGCGGGGCGGCATCCACCTCGAGCATCGCTGGTCCACCTCCCGCGACGAGGCGACCCGGATCGACACCGGCGACGTGACGGTCCTCTTCCCCGACAAGGGCCTCCTCCGGGTCGAGACGGGCCGACGCGGGACCGAGGTCTACGTCGTCTCGGGCCGCGCGGAGATCGCCGCCCGCTCCGGGCGGGCCACGCTCCGGGCCGGCCAGTACGCCTTCGTCTCCGGAGACTCCGAGCTCGAGGTCGACTGGCTCGGCGAGCCGCGCGACCGCTTCGCCGCATTCGTCTCCGACCGTCGCTCCTTCTCAGGGAACCGCTCGGCGTCCGAGGACGTCGTCGCCGGCTACGAGTACGACTACGCCGTCGCGGACTTCGACCGCCACGGATCCTGGATCACGGTCGGCGGCTCCCGGGCCTGGCGGCCCACCGTCTCCGTCGGCTGGCGCCCCTACACGGACGGCTACTGGCGCTGGTCCCCCGTCGGCCTGACCTGGGTCTCCTACGAGCCCTGGGGCTGGCTCCCCTACCACTACGGCTCCTGGGGCTGGGACGTCGGCTTCGGCTGGTACTGGACCCCCGGCATCCGCTACTCCCCCGCCTGGGTCTACTGGTCCTACACCCCGTCGTGGGTCGGCTGGTGCCCGATCGGCTATTACGGCGGCTACTACGGCTCCTACTGGGACCGCTCCCACAGGAACCGTCGCGGCGCGGAGCGCTGGACGCACGCCTACCCTCACCTGCGCGGCCGGATCGACCTGACGCGGATCGACCCCCGCGGCTGGAGCTACACCTCGGTCAACCGGCTCGGCTCGCGGTTCGACGCCCGCCGCGACGTCCTCGGGCACGAGGCGGTTCGCTTCCAGCCCGGCGAGCGGGGCCTCCTCGCCACGACGCCCCTCCGGATCGAGCGTGGCCGCGGCGGCTCCGTGACGACGGTCGTCCAGGAGGCCGTCCGGCGCGTTCCCAGGACCCTCGACGCCGCGCCCCGCGGGGGCGGCGGAGGCGGCGGGCTCGACGACCTCACCCCCGTCCTTCGGCGCGAGGGGACTCTCGGATCGACCCAGGCCGAGGGCCTTCGGCGGGCCTACGTGGCCGCCGGAGAGGACCCCTCGTATCGTCCCGTTCCTGCCGAGCAGGTCGGCGCGCCCCGCCGCACGCTCGGCTCCCCGACCGCGGCGACCACGGCGCCTTCGCGCGGAAGCGAGAGGGGGCTCGGCGCCTCGTCCGCTCCGGCGCGGACGACCGAGGCCACGGCTCCCGCGCGGGGCTCCTCCACCCGGTCCGGCGAGGGCTGGCGGGACGCCGGGAGCTCGGGCGAAACGCGCGGCCCCAACCGGAACGACGCCGAGCCCCCGCTG
>JAGOBQ010000396.1 GCA_017999215.1 Thermoanaerobaculia bacterium | reverse complement strand
ACCTAGTCGCGTGGGCTCGGAAATGTGTATAAAGGACAGGACAAGATCGGCTCGGGCCACTGGATGAGGAACCCGCTCTGGCCTCTGTCGAAGACGGCCGTCTACCTCAACTTCGACATGGTCGCCCACCCGTGGAAGGCGGAGGAGATCCGCGACCTCGTCGCCGCGGCGAAGCTCCCCGACGCGGAGACGTTCCTCGCCGCCGCGCGCCCGGAGACCTTCATCGAGCCCGGCGTGGCGAGCTTCGCGCCGGATCTCGGGCCGCTGCTCGCGCGGGCCGGGAGCGCGGCCGATCTGGCCCTCCACCTCGACTGGACCGAGGGCGTGACCGGCGGGAGCGACTACCGGGACTTCGCTCGGGCTCGGGTTCCCTTCGTCCGGTTCTTCGGGAACTTCCACCCGGACTACCACCGCCCGGGCGACACGCCCGCTTCGATCGACCCCGATCAGGTTCGCCGCGTCACCCGCCTCGGGCTCGCGACCGCCTGGCTCGCCGCGGACCGCTGAAGGAGGCTCCCTCCTCGCGGTCCGCCGCGCTCACCGTTCCTTCGAGCCGAAGAGCTTCTGCAGGAGGGACGTCTGCGGCGGGCAGCTGCAGCGCTGCTCCTTCGGGACGTTCGCGAGGGCCTCTTCGACGTGGCGGCCGCAGCCGGCCCAGGTGGGGCGGCCGCAGCGGGGGCAGCGGACGGGATGACACATAACTATATGAGGATATACGAGTACATCTCGGAAGGCAAGCCGGTCTCCTCCCGCGCTGTCGCCGCCGCCGTCCGGTCCTAGAATTCCCGTTGGCCTTCTCCACGAGACGTCCGCCGAGCACGGCCGAAAGGGATGCACGAATGAGAGTCCGCCTCGCCGCCCTGGCGCTCCTCCTCGCCTCCGGCAACGCCCTCGCCGTCCGGCCCGACAAGGCGGGCTGCACGGACCACCCGCTCTTCCCGACCCGGATGCCGAACTACTACATCGCGGCCTGCGAGTCGAAGGAGTTCACGGCCTGGCCCTTCAAGCTCCAGAAGGGAAAGACGCGCGTCGTGGAGGGGAAGTACACCTTCATCACGTACGCCGTCGACGACCGCAAGGACGACCAGGCGGGCGTCGCCGTCGTGAGGAACTACGAGAATGCCCTGAAGAAGATCGGCGGGACCGTCGCCGACTCGGTTCCGAACTGGTGGGTGAACGGCTCCGTCGTCGTCGACGGCAAGGAGGTCTGGGCCGAGGCCGAGCGGGGCAACGGCAGGATCTGGCTCCGGATCGTCGAGAAGCAGGAGATGACGCAGCACGTCGTCGCCGACGCCGCCTCGTTCCGGGACGCGCTGAAGGCGACCGGGCACGTGGCCGTCGAGGGGATCTTCTTCGACACGGCGAAGTCCGTCGTGAAGCCCGAGTCGACTCCTGCGTTGAAGGAGGTTGCGAAGCTCCTCGTCGCCGATCCGTCGCTGAAGCTCTGGGTCGTCGGCCACACCGACTCCGTCGGCTCCGTCGACGCGAACATGAGCCTCTCCCGCGCCCGCGCCGAGGCCGTCGTCGCGGCTCTCACGTCCGCCCACGGCGTCGCCGCGGCGCGCCTCAAGGGCTACGGCGTCGGCCCGCTCGCCCCCGTCGCCTCGAACGACTCGGAGACCGGCCGCGCGAAGAACCGCCGCGTCGAGCTCGTGAAGCAGTAGCGCCGCCCCGAACGCCGCGGCACCGGCTACGTCTGATCCGCGCGGGCGGCGGAACGCCCGATCCGGGGTCTACTCGGAGGTCGTTGACGCGGCGGGCGCTGCGGAAGCCAGCTCGACCTCGCCGTACCAGTCGCGCCAGGCGATCTTCGTCCCGTAAGGGGCCGAAAGCCGCTGCAGGAGGGCCACGATCTCGCGGGCCCGCCTCGTCGACGCCAGGCGCGGGACGCCGAAGAGCGGACCTTCGTCGTCGATCGTCACCGGGATCAGCTCGAGCCTGCGGAGCGCGCCGTCGCGGTACGTCATCCGGGCGACGACGCTCTCCATCACCTCGCGCGAGTCGCGCCGGTCCCAGACGGAGACGTTCGCGGGGCGGGGCATCTCGGAATCTCTCTGATGGGGGAGGTCCGTCGGGATCGCCTTCGGCGTCCGGTACTGGTAGATGAAGTTGCTCAGGCTGTAGAAGATCGGTCTTCCGTTTCGCAGCTCGATCCCGCGCAGGACGTGCGGGCCGCTTCCGAGGACGGCGTCGGCGCCGGCGTCGATCGCGCGGCGGAACGGGATCTCCTCGTTCGGCGGCGTCGTGTCCTGGATGCCGAAGACCCGCGCGTGGCTCACGTCGTGGACGTGGTAGGCCACGAAGACGGGGCCGTGCCGGCGCTTCGCGAGGAGGACGTCCTCCTCCATCGCCTTCACGTCGCGCTCCTGGGGCCCTTCGACCGACTCGACCGTCCCGTCGGACCGGGCGACGAGGACCGTCGCCGGGTCGATCGTCGCGAGGCAGGGCCCGGACGGGTCGGCGCAGCGGTCCCGGTCGGTCCAGTAGCGCATGTAGGAGAGGAGCGCGACGCGCCCCTTCTGCCCCGGGGGCCGCTTCGTGCCGGGCTCGCGCGCCTCGGCGAGCGTCCGGCCGGCGCCGGCGTGGGCGATCCCGGAGAGGTCGAGCGCGCGGAGGCACTCGAGGAGCCCCTCGCGACCGAAGTCGAGGGCGTGGTTGTTCGCCAGGCTCACGAGGCTGATCCCGGTCGCGGCGAGCTCCCACGCGAACTCCCGCGGCGCGCGGAAGTTGTAGAAGACCTTCTGCAGCTCGGGCCGGTCGTTGATCGAGAACTCGAGGTTCCCGATCGCCACGTCCGCCTCCTGGAGGATCCGGAGGAGGTTCTTCCGTTCGGGAGCCGACAGGTGGGTGATCCGCTCGTTGAAGATCAGGTCGCCGACGGCCGTCACGACGAGGTCGCCCGGCTCCTCGCGCAGGAGCGCCGTCACCCGGGCCTCCCAGTCGACCTTCTCGGGCGCTTCCGCCGCCTGCACCCGCCGCTCGTAGACCGACCGCCCCTGGTCCCACCCCTGCGGCTCCGCCGAAGCGACGCCGGGAGCAAGGACGAACGCCGCGAGGACCAGGCTCGGGGTCAGGCGTGAAATCATGTATTGACGTCCTTCTCGCGAATAGTGCACGAATTCACGCCTGGCACCGATCTCGGTGATCCCGGTGCCCGGGCTACAGGGGACGGCGGGCGCGGAGGTCATAGGTGTCGCCGGGGAGGAGGAGGTGGAGCGTCAGGCCGCGGACGCCGAGGAGGTCCTGGCCGGTGGACTTCGGCTGGCGCGCGACGGTCGCCCCCTTCGCGTCGAAGACCAGGACGCCGCTCTCGCCGAGGACCTGGAGAGTGCCGTCGGGTCGGACCCAGATCGCCGTCCCTTCGTCGACGCCGACGCCGAGATGGTCGGGGTTTTCGAGGACGACGGAGAGGAGGCGATTCTGCCGCTGGCGGCGGAGGAAGTGCTGGTCGACGACGACGTCGGGCGGGAGGAAGCCGAGGCCCTGCCAGAGCTCGACGCTGCGCGTCCGCACCTGGGTGAAGTCCCCCTCGCCGGTGATCATCTTCTCGCTCTGGCAGGCCGTGCCGGCGGAGGTCCCGCCGACGACGGCGCCGGAGGAGAAGGCGGCGGCGATCGCGTCGCCGACAGGCGTGCCGAGGAGCGCGTTCGTGATCCGGATCTGGTCGCCGCCGCCGAAGAAGACCCCGCGGGCCTTCCGGGCGAGGGCGACGAAGTCGGGACGCGAGGCGTCGGCCCGGCTCCGGATCCGGAGCGACACGGCGTCGGTGCAGCCGAGCTCCTCGCGGAAGAGCTTCTCGTAGTAGTCGGGGGCGTCGGCTTCCGAGGACGCCGTCGGGACCACGACGATCGGCGCGTCCTTTCCGCCAGCCAGTTCGACGAACTTCCGCATTGCATCCGCCGGCTTGTCGCCGCCGCCGATCAGGACGAGGTGGCCCGCCGAAGGAGCGGGCTCGCCGGCGAGGGCGGGGAGCGGGTGTGAGACGACGAGGAGGACGAGGGCGGCGAGTCCGGAAGCGGCGAGGCGGGGCATCGGGGCTCCTGGGCGCCTTTCGGGGCGCGGGGCGGGAGAAAAGACGGGGGCGGCCGGGTGGCCGCCCCCGAAACGAGAGGAGGAGGGACTTAGAACAGGAGCCGGAGCCCGGCCCGGAGCTGGCGCGGGGCCTCGATGGAAAGGGGCCGGCCGAAGGCCGAATAGCTCTGCCAGTAGTCCGGCTCATTCTTCTCATCGTCGCCCACGCGGTAACGGCCGTAGTAGTTCTCGACGGTGAGGGGCTTGTCGCCGTTCAGGACGTTGAAGCACTCGAGGGAGAGCTCGAGCCGGAGCGGACCGCGGATGTTCGTTCCCCATCCGAGACGGAGGTCGAGGATGTTGCGGGCCGGGAGCTTCTCGGAGCCGCGCTCGGTCAGGAAGACGTTGCGGCCGCTGTAGAAGTTCCCGTCCGTAAAGGAACGGACGTCGCCGTACGGGGTCCAGTAGGTCCCTGAGAGATAGGTGTACTGGCCGCTTGCGACGATCCCGAGCGGGAGGTCGACGGCGCCGGAGACCTTGAACTCCCACTCGTTGAACGAGGAGTCCATCTTCCCG
>JAGOBQ010000395.1 GCA_017999215.1 Thermoanaerobaculia bacterium | reverse complement strand
GGCGTAGGCGGCCTTCATCGCGGGCCAGTCGACGCCGTGCAGGTCCTCCACGTAGAACTTCTTCAGCGTCTGCCGCCAGGCGTGCTCGAAGAGGGAGGCGCGCTCCTCGGCGGCCTTCAGCTCGATCCTCGCCGAGGCCTTCACCGGGGCCGCCTTGCCCGACTCGAGGTCGATCGAGGAGAGCTTTCCGTCGGCGAGGACGATCGCCTTCCTCCCTTCCGGGTCGAGGCGGAGGCGGGCGCCGCGCTCGGCGTCGAGCTTGGCGACGAGCTTGACCTCCTTCTTCCGGGGGAGGTACTTCCAGAGGTCGGCCCCCTTCTCGAAGCGGGCGAGGTAGACGAGCGTCTCTCCGTCGGGGGTGAGCGCCGCGTCGTCGAGGCTCGCGGAGTGGAGCGAGAGGCGGGCGATCCGGTCCTCGAGGCCGTCGAGCTCGAAGGCGACCGGGTCGGGGAGCTTGACGTCGCCGTCGGCCTTCCTTTCGGCCTCCTTCCCCTTCTTCTCGTCCTTCCCCTTGTCGGCGTCCTTGTCCTTGTCCTTCTTCTTTTCCGCCTCCTTCTCCTTCTCGAGGAGCTGCGCGAAGGCGGCCTCGTCGAGGCGGAAGCGGTCCCAGGCCTTCTTCGTCAGGAAGGCGGCGAAGACGTCCTGCTCGCGCGGGTAGCCCGAGTGCTGGCGCGTTCCGAAGCGGTCGCTCGTCCAGAAGAGCACCTCGCCCTTCCGGGCCCACTTCGGCGACTCCTCCTCGTAACCGCTCTTGCTGACGTTGACGACGGGCTTCCCGCCGGCGGCGTCGACGATCCCGACCTCGCCCGACCAGCGGGTCCGGCTGAGGAACTGGACGGCGAAGCTCTTCCCGTCGGGCGACCACTGGTACCACTGGTCGCCGTCGGCGTAGGAGTAGTTCATCTCCCCCGGGAGGACGACGCGGCTCTTGCCGGTGGCGAGGTTCAGGACCTTGAGCGTCGTCCGCTCCTCGAGGTAGGCGACCTCCTTGCCGTCGGGCGAGAAGGCGGGCTGGAACTCCTCGGCCGGCGTCGCGACGACGGCCGACTCCTTCAGCGCCGTGGCGTTGAAGAAGGCGGTCTCCTCGGGGTCGGTCCGGTCGGTCCGGTAGACGTTCCAGCTCCCGTCGCGCTCGCCCGCGTAGAGGAGGCTCTTGCCGTCGGGGGAGAAGCTGACGGAGCGCTCCTGGCCCGGCGTGTCGGTGATGCGGCGGGTCGTGCCGTGCTCGACGGAGGCGACGAAGACCTCGCCCCGAGCGACGAAGGCGACCTCCTTGCCGTTCGGGGAGAGCTCGATCTCGTTCGCGTCGGAGGCGACGTCGACGGGAGCGATCTCGAGGTCGCGCCGGTCCGCGGCGGCGGTGACGGAGAGCTTCCGGCTCTCGTTCGCGCCCGCGGGGCGGACCCAGATCTCGCCGTCCCACGTGTAGCAGAGGTCGCCCGCGGTCGAGGCGCTGAGGAAGCGGACAGGGTGCGTCCCGTGCGTCGTCACCTGGACCGGCTTCCCCGGGTTGGCCAGGTCGAGCTTCCAGACGTTGAAGCTGCCGCTCTTCTCGGAGAGGTAGTAGAGCGACTTCTGGTCGGGCGCCCAGACGGGCTGCCGGTCGTCGAAGCCGAGGGCGGTGAGCCGGGTGTGCTTGCCGCCCTTCTCTTCGAAGAGCCAGACGTCGCGCGCGAACGACGAGTTGTCGTGCTTGCGCCACTCCATCTCGTAGCCCTTCACGTCCGAGTAGGCGAGGCGCTCGCCGGCCCGGTCCCACGTCGCGTAGAGGGCCGGCGTGGAGAGGAGCTGCGTCGGCATCCCGCCCGTCAGGGCCACCTGGTAGAGCTCGGGCTGCGCCGGCGTCGGGAACTGGACGTTCTTCGCCGCGTCGAGGCGGGCCGAGCTGAAGAGGACGGCCTTGCCGTCGGGCGAGAAGCTCGTCGGCGTGTCGTCGGCCGAGTGGAACGTGAGGCGCTTCGCCTCACCCCCCGAGGCCGGCATCACGAAGACGTCGAAGTTGCCGTAGCGGTCGGAGGCGAACGCGATCTGCTTCCCGTCGGGGGACCAGGCCGGCGCGGTGTCGTAGGCCGCGGCGACGGTGATCGGCGTCGCCGCGCCCCCCGAGACCGGGACGGTCCAGAGGTCGCCCCGATAGCTGAACGCGACGGTCTTCCCGTCCGGGGAGATCGCCGCCGACCGGAGCCAGAGGGCCTCTTCGGCGCAGGCGGGGGAGGCGGGGAGGCAGAGGGGGAGAAGGAGCGCCGCGGCGAGGGCCGCGGAGCCGAAGGGGAGACGCTTCGTCGATGGCATGCTGCTCACTCCAGAGTCATCTACGCCCGGATCGGCCGGGGGTTTCGTTCCGGAGCGATCGGCTCGACGTCAGGACAGGAGGGCGGACTGGTATCTCTCGGAGAAGAGAGCCGGCTGGCCGCCGGTGTTCCAGAAAAGGACCCGCTCCTCGCGCCGGAAGACCCCCTTCCGCACGAGGTCGATCAGCCCTCCGGCGGCCCGTCCGGTGTAGACGGGGTCGAGGAGGAGCCCCTCGTGCCGGGCGAAGAGGCGGATCGCCTCGCGCTCGAGGTCGGTCAGGACGCCGTAGCCGGCGCGGCAGTAGCGGTCGGCGGCGAGGACGTCGGCGGGGGAGAAGGAGATCCGCGGGCCGAGCCGCTCGCTCGCGTCGGACGCGAGGGCGGAGACGTGCTCCTTCAGCCACGCCTCAGGCTCGTCGATGCTGATCCCGAGGACCTTCCCGCGAAATCCGAAGAGGCGCTGGCCGAGGACGAGCCCCGCGTGGGTCCCGCCGCTCGACGTGCCGAAGACGATCCAGTCCGCGTCGACGCCCTGCGCGAGGAGCTCCTCCATCGCGAACGCGTAGCCGAGCGCGCCGGTCGGGCTGCTCCCGCCGTAGGGGACGAGGTAGGGCGCCGCCCCATCCGCCGAGAGCGTCGCGACCGTCTCCGCGAGGACGCGGTCCCTGTCGACGCGGTCCGACACGGGGACGACGCGGGCGCCGAAGAGGAGGTCGAGGAGGTGGTTGCCGGTGGGCGACGAAGGGGTCTCGCCCGTCAGGACGAGGACGCATCCCATCCCGAAGCGGGCGGCCGCGGCGGCGGTCTGCCGGCAATGGTTCGACTGGAACGCTCCGGCGGTGACGAGCGTCCGCGCGCCGCGCGCCTCGGCCTCGGCGACGAGGAACTCCAGCTTGCGGGTCTTGTTCCCGCCGAGCGCGAGGCCGGTCAGGTCGTCGCGCTTGACGAGGAGGCGCGGGCCGCCGAGAGCCTCGGACAAGTGTGGGAGCTCCTCGACCGGCGTCGGGAGGTGGGCGAGGCGGACGCGGGGGACGCTCATCGTTTCGGGCGGGCGGGAGGCGGGCCGGGCTCGGGGCGTTCCGAAGCATCCGAGACCGGCCCCCCCTCGATCCGGAGGAGCTTCCCCTCGACGAGCGCCTCCGCGACGCGCCGCCGGGCGTCGGCGACGATCCTTCCGAACGTCGCGCGCGAGACCCCCATCCGCGCCGCCGCCTCCTCCTGGTAGAGCCCCTCGAGGTCGGCGAGGCGGAGCGCCTCGAGGCCGTCGAGCCCGAGGACGACCTCCTCGAGGAAGCGCCCCGGGATCCCGGCGGGCTTGAAGACTCCCGCGGGCGGAGCGCCCTCGATTCGGCGGCGGCAGCAGGGGCGGGGCATCGGGACTTTCGGGAAGCGTCCGGAGCGGCCTACTTGCTGCCGCGGGTGAAGAGGAGGTCGAGGTCCTCCTTGAGGCTCTGGAGGTCCTCCTCGTGCTCGACTTCCTGCTCGAGGATCGTCAGCGCCATGTTGTACGTCACCATGTCCTTGTCCTTGGTGGCGTCCATCAGCTTCTTGTAGGTGTCGATGGCGCACTGCTCGCCCGCGATGTTCTCGTCGAGGAGGACGGAGACGTAGGCGTCCTTCGGGGCGTCGTAGGCGCAGGGGCTCTTGTCGAACCACTCGTGCGGGTCGAGGAGCGGCGTGCCGCCGAGCTGGATGATCCGGCCGGCCAGCATGACCGCGTGGTTCAGCTCCTCGGTCGCGTGGAGCGTCAGCTCCGCGGCGACGGCGTCCTTCATCGGTCCCTTGATCAGCTTCGCGCCGAGCCAGTACTGGTAGTACGCGAGCCACTCGCTCGCGTAGGCCGCGTTCAGCATCTCGATGACCTTGTCGACGTCGATCCCGACGATCTCGCGTCCTCTGGTGCCCATCGGTTCCTCCTTGATGTCGCCGGGGCCGGCCACCGGGCCGCCCCGGCCTGCGGCCTGTAAGCATATGCCCGATTGAGGACCGACGAAACCGGACGAGATTCCCCGCAGGCCTAGGGGCGGCGGGCGAGGGCCGCTTCGATCGACTTCCGGAGCTCGGGGTGGAGGGGAGCGCCCAGCTTCTCGGCCTCGGTGACGATCTCGAGCGCCCTCTCGTGCTTCCCCGCCACGTGGTAGAGGCTCGCGAGGTTGTTCGCCGCCTCGCCCCAGGCCGGGTCGGACTTCAGCGCCTCCTCGTACTGCGAGATCGCCTCGGCGTCCCGGCCGAGCCGGAGGAGGACGTTCCCGTGGAGGCTGCTGTAGCGGGCCGGCACGCCCTGCGGGTCGGGCCGGTGCT
>JAGOBQ010000394.1 GCA_017999215.1 Thermoanaerobaculia bacterium | reverse complement strand
GGGGGGGGGGGGGAGGTGGACGCGCAGCCCCGCGTGCCGCCCGAGGGGGTCGGCGGGGCCCGCGGGGGAGAGGTCGGCGGAGGTGAGGAGCACCGGCGCGGGGAGCGGGTTCGCGGAGGAGAGGAGGGCGACGGAGACGCTCCCCCCGATCTCCGTGAGCGGCGGGCTCGCCGGGTCGGCCGAGGGGCGGTACTCGACGACGCTGCCGCTGACGCGGACGCGATTCCCGACGGCCGCGGCCGCGGGAGGCGCGGAGGAGGTGAAGACGAGGACTCCCTCCGAGGTCGCCGGGTCGGCGTCGGCCTCTCCGTCGGGGGCCTGGAGGTAGAAGCCGTTCGGCCGCAGGGCGGTCACGACGCCGGTCGTCGTGACGGACTGCCCGACGAGCGGACTCGACGCCCCCGCGCCCTGGATTCCGTGGATCGGAACGTCGGCCCCGGCGAGCGGGAGCCCGGCGAGGAGGAGCGCGGAGAGGAGGACGGGGCGAAGTCTCATTCGGCGGGTTCCCTCAGAGGAGCGGCGCGAGGAGGCGCGCCAGGCCGATCCGGGCCCGTTCGGCGAAGCCGCGCCGCTCCACGGCGGCGAGCGTCACCTCGCGGGAGTCGGCGAGGTCGCGGGTGAAGCGCTCCTCGAGGAGCGCGGCGAAGGCGCGATCGTAGACGACGGCGCCGAGCTCGAAGTTGAGCGCGAAGCTGCGGAAGTCGAAGTTCGCCGAGCCGACGAGCGCCCAGGAGGCGTCGACGACGACGGTCTTGGCGTGGAGGACGGCGGGCACGTACTCGAAGATGCGCACCCCGGCGCGCAGCAGCGGGCCGTAGAAGAACTGGCCGGCCGCGCGGGCCACCGGGACGTCGCTCTCGGCCGGGACGAGGACGCGCACGTCGATGCCGCGGAAGGCGGCGTTCGCGAGGGCCCGCGCCGTCGGCTCGTCGGGAACGAAGTACGGCGTCGTCAGCCAGCAGCGCTCGAGCGCGCCGGAGAGGGCCGAGAAGTAGACATGGGCGTTCGCGTTCGCCGACTGGTCGGGCCCGCTCGGGAGGACGGCCACGACGGAGCCGCCCGCCGTGGGCATCGGGATGCGCCCGGGGACGAGCCGCTCCCCCGTCGCGAAGCTCCAGTCCTCCGCGAAGACGGTCGCGAGGTCGAAGACGGCCGGCCCCTCGACCCGCAGGTGGGCGTCCCGCCACGGGCGGTTGCGGAGCGCTCCGCCCGAGCCACCGGCGAGCCGGCTCCCACGGGCGTACTCGTCGCCGACGTTCATGCCGCCGGTGAACGCGATCTCCTCGTCGACGACGAGGAGCTTTCGGTGGTTGCGCAGGTGGGCCGACCAGCGCCTCCGGAGCGGGTTGACCGGGAGGAACGCCGCGGTCTGCCCCCCCGCCGCGCGGAGCGCCTCGAGCGCCTCGCCGGGAATGTCCGAGGAGCCGACGGCGTCGTAGAGGAGCTTCACGTCGCACCCCGCGCGCGCCCTCTCGGCGAGGTCCTCGAGGAACTCCCGGCCCGTCGCGTCGTCCTCGACGATGTAGTACTCGGCCCAGACCGAGCGCGTCGCGCCGTGGATCGCCTCGGCCTTCGAGCGGAACGCCCCCTCGTTCTCGAGGAGGAGCTCGACGCGGTTGCCGGCGCGGGGCGGCAGCCCCGTCAGGCGCGTGCCGAGGTGGAGGACCGAGCGGGCGAGCGGGGAGGAGTGGTCGATCTCGGCCGGGAGCGGCTCGCGCCCCAGGTTCCGCCGGATCGCCGTCCGGACCGCCTCCCCTGCGAGCCGCTTCCGCCGCCGCGTCGTCCGGATCCGCGGGCTCGCGAGGAGGAAGTAGGCGAGCGGGCCGATCCCGGGGAGGAAGAGGATGAAGAAGATCCACGCGAGCGTCGACGTGACCCCGAGGTGTCGCGTCACCGCGTGGACGAGCGCGAGCACGTCGGCCACGACGACGACCAGGGCGAGGATCTGGGTCAGGCTCACGGCGCGGCGTCCCCGGCCATCTTAGGCCGGCGCGCGGCCGCCGGGCGGCGAGGTAATCTCGCGCGAAACCAGACGGGGCGGCCGCGCGCCGCGGGAGTACGCCGTTGACCCTCACACGGACGTTCCGGGTCTCGGGCCTCGCGTTCCTCGCCGGGGTCCTCCTCACCGCCCTCGGCGGTGACGCCGGCTTCGCCGAGGCGATGCGCGTCGTCGGCATCCTCCTCCTCGTCGCCTCGGTCCCCGTCTTCGGCGTCAGCCTCCTCCGCCACCTGCTCCGCGGCCTCCTCTGGCGCGTCGGGAGCCGCCTCTTCGTCTCGTACCTCCTGATCGGAGTCCTGCCGCTCTTCCTCGTGGCCGGTCTCGCCGCCGCAGCCCTCTTCATCCTCGCCGGCCAGACGGGCGCGCGGCGCGCCGAGGCGCGCCTCCTCGCCCGCCTCGACGCTCTCGAGGCGAAGGCCTCGGAGTTCGCGGGGCGCGAGAAGGCCCGCCGTCCCGAGCTCGCCCGGGGGAGCGGAGCGTTCGACGGCTGGGCGCTCCTGCCGGCCGCGGGCCCGCCCGAGGGGGACGGCCCGCTCGGAACCGCCCTCGGGAACGTCGCCGTCCCGGAGGCGGGGCTGCGCGGGCTGCTCCGGAGCGACGGCCGCTCCTTCCTCGCCGTCGGCCGACGGACGAAGGGAGGGACGCTCTTCCTCTACCGGACGGCCGACGCCACCCTCGAGGACGAGCTCTCGACCGAGGCCGGGCTGAACGTCCGCTTCGGCCTCGGAAAGACCGAGTCGACCGGCGAGACGGGCGTCACGCAGGCCGAGGGGGCGAAGGGGAACCTGACGATCGAGATGTCGGGCCAGCGGACCCGCGTCGCCTCCGCGAACCAGGAGGAGCGGAAGGCGCGCGGCGGCAGGACGCCCGGCCCGGGCGACGGGGGCTGGGTCGTCTGGTTCCTCGCGCTCGACCTCCCGGTCCTCGACGCCGCGACGGGCCGCCGGGTTCAGGACGAGGGAGGGGCGCTCCTTCTCCGGACGTCGTTCACGTCCGAGTTCCGCGCCCTCTTCGGCGAGGCGAAGCTCGCCGACTCCGGCGCGGCGTCCGGGACGATCGCGCTCGGCATCCTCAAGGGGCTCGCGACGGCGACGCTCGTCGTCTACCTCGTCGCCTTCGGCGTGGCGGCCCTCCTCGTCGCGCGCATCGCCCGCGCCGCGCGGCGCCTCTCCCACGGCTTCGCGGAGATCGAAAAGGGGAACTTCGCCGTCCGGGAGCGCTTGCGCGGCCGGGACCAGCTCGCGGGCCTCGTCTCCGGCTTCAACGAGATGGCCGGCCACCTCGAGGAGAGCGTCGCGGCGCGGGCCGAGGCCGAGGCGCTCGGGCGCGAGCTCGCGATCGCCCGCGACCTGCAGCGCCGGCTCCTCCCCGCGCCCGACTTCGCCTTCCCCGGCGTGGAGCTCGCCGCCGACTTCCGTCCGGCCGCGGCGATCGGCGGCGACTTCTACCACTTCCTCGGCGAGGGAGAGACCGCGCTCACCGTCGTCATCGCCGACGTCGCCGGGCACGGCCTCCCGGCGGGCATCGTCATGGCCTCGGCCCTGGCGAGTCTCACCGCCCTCTCCCGCGGCGGCACCGACACCCCGACGCTCCTCGGCCTCCTCGACGACGAAGTGAGGCGGACGACCGAGCGCCGCGCGTTCGTCACGCTCGCCCACGTCCGGTTCGACCTCGCCGCCCGGCGCGCCGGCTTCACGAACGCGGGGCACCTCTACCCGTACCGGGTCGCGCCGGACGGCTCGATCTCCTGGGTGGAGAACCCCGCGCGGCCCCTCGGCGTCGGGCGGCCCGTCGAGCGCGTCACCGTCTCCGTCCCGCTCGTCGACGGCGAGGTCTGGGTCCTCCTCTCCGACGGCGTCGTCGAGGCGATGTCGCTCGACGGGAACGAAGACTTCGGCTTCGACCGGCTCGAGGCGGCGCTCGCCGCCTGCGGCGGGAAGAGCGCCCGCGAGGTCCTCGAGGCGGTCCTCGCGGCGTGGCGGGCGCACGCGGGCGGCGACGACCCCGTGGACGACCGGACCGTCGTCGTCGTGAAGGTCCTCGCGCGGGGAACGCCGGCCGGCTGAGCCGCCCGCCGCGGCGTCAGCCCTTCGGCAGGAGCTCCTTCAGGCGGGCCGCGCCCGCCCGGCTCACCGGGACGCGCGTGCCGTCGGCCATCACCGCGGTGCGCCCCTCCTCGAGCGCGGCGAGACGGGCGACGTTCACGACCCACGAGCGATGGACGCGGACGAAGCGGTCGGCCGGGAGCCGGTTCGCGAGGTCGGCGAGCGCCTGGAGCTTCAGGTGGCTCCCTCCGGCGGAGCCGATCCGCACGTAGTCCCCCTCCGCGCCGATCCAGTCGATCGCCTCGACCGGGAGGAGCGTCACGCGCGTCCCCTCTCGCACCGCGACCCGCCCGATCGTCTCCCCGTCCGGACGCGCCGCCGCGGCGAGGAGGGACGGGTCGGGTCCGCGCGCCCCGGCGCCGAGCAGCGCCCGGGCCCGCGCGAGCGCCGCGTCGAAGCGCTCCCGCGAGAAGGGCCGCAGGAGGTAGTCGACCGCGTGGCCCTCGCACGACTTCAGCCTCCACCGGTCGCACGTCGTGACGCAGACGAC
>JAGOBQ010000393.1 GCA_017999215.1 Thermoanaerobaculia bacterium | reverse complement strand
GCCCGCCTCGACCGCGCCGCGCTCCGGGGCCGGGACCTCGTCGCCGCTCTCGCCGAGAGCCGCGACGGCCTCGGGGCGATGGTGACGACGATGGAGAAGCGCGTCGCCGAGGGGTGGTCGGCCGAGGGGGACCTCCTGAAGCTCCGCGCGGAGAACGCCCGGGCGGGGGCGCT
Source organism: Thermoanaerobaculia bacterium (assembly GCA_017999215.1). Classification (GTDB taxonomy): domain Bacteria; phylum Acidobacteriota; class Thermoanaerobaculia; order UBA5066; family UBA5066; genus UBA5066. The sequence goes on along the minus strand of JAGOBQ010000393.1, from coordinate 4,431 downwards.
CCTGACGCGGACGACGCTCGAGCGCGACGAGGCCGCCGCGCGTCTCGCCGCGCTCCTCGGCGAGGAGCGGCCCGTCGACCCGGCCCGCCTCTCGATGCCCCCGCCCCCGCCGCTCCCCGAGGGGGAGCCGGATTCGATCGCGCGCGAGGCCGCCGCCGCCCGCCCCGCGGTCGTCGCGGCGCGCGAGGCCGTCGCGGCCGCCCGGTCGGCTCTCCGCCTCGAGAAGGCCCTTCGCGCCCCCGAGCCGTCGCTGACGGCCGGCTACAAGCGGACCGGCGGGCTCGACACGGCCCTCGCCGGGATCTCGTTCCCGCTCCCGATGTTCGACGGGAACGGCTCGGGCGTCGCGTCCGCCGCCGCCTCCCTCCGGGCCGCCGAGGCCGAGCTCCGAGCGGCCGAGCTCGACGCCACGGCGGACGTCTCGGCCCGCCTCCGCGCCGCGCGCGCCCTCGACGAGCGCGCCCGCCGCGCCGAGGACGAGCTCCTCGGCGCGGCGCTCGGCGCCCGGGCCGCCGCCCGCGCCGCTTTCCGCGAGGGCGTCTCGGAGGTCCTTCCGCTCGTCGACGCCGAGCGCTCGACCGCGGAGGCCGTCGCAGAGACGCTCGACCTCGCGATCGACGCCCGACTCGCCGCCCTCGCCGCCCGCCTCGCCCTCGGACAGGAGGTCGTCCCGTGAAGACGCCGCCCGATGCACCCCGGACCGGGACCCCCGCCGCCGGCGGGTTCCTCGACCGCCACCTCCGGCACATGCCCCGCCGCCTGCCCCGCGTCCTCCTCGCGGTCGGGCTCCTCCTCGTCCCCGCGGTCGTCGTGATCCGCGCCTTCACGGCGAAGCCGGCCGACGAGGCCGCCCCCGCCGCCGCCCCGACCGACGCCGTGACGCTCGGCGAGCGGTCGATCGGCCTCGCCGGGATCGAGGTCGCCGAGGCGCGGAGCGTCACGCGCGCCGCGACGTTCGAGGCGCCGGCGGTCCTGGCGCTCGACGAGACGCGCACGGCGCGGATCGGCTCGCTCGTCGAGGGGAACGTCGTCCGCGTCCTTTCCGAGGTGGGCGACCGCGTCGGGCGCGGCGCCGTCCTCGCCGAGATGAACAGCGTCGTCGTGCACGTCGCGTGGGCCGACTACCGGAAGGCGGTCTCGGAGCGGAGGCGCCGCGAGACCGAGCTCGCCTACTCGACGCGGACCTCCGAGAGGGCCGGACGCCTCCACGCCGAGAAGGCGCTCTCCCTCCAGGAGCGGCAGCGCGCCGAGGCCGACCTCGTCGCCGCGCGCGAGGAGCTCGACCGGGCGAACACCGAGGTGCGGCGGGCCGAGGAGGCGCTCGAGCACCTCGGCGTGACGAACGCCGAGGACCCGAGCGGGGAGTCGGGCGAGTCGATCCCGGTCCGCGCGCCGCTCGCCGGGGTCGTCCTCGAGAAGCACGTGACGGCCGGGACGGCCGCGACGCCGGGGACGCCGCTCTTCGTCGTGAGCGACCTGGCGTCCCTCTGGGCGCTCGCCGAGGTGGACGAGACGCGCATCCCGCTCGTCGGCGCCGGCCGCCCCGCGGTCGTCCGCGTCGCCGCCTGGCCCGACCGCTCCTTCGACGCGAAGGTGGCCTTCGTCGGCGACGCCGTGAACCCGAAGACGCGCCGCGTCACCGTCCGTTGCCAGGTCCCGAACCCGGGCGGCCTCCTGAAGCCCGAGATGTACGCGCGCGTCTCCCTCGGGGAATCGGCGCCCCGCCCGATGGTCGTCGTCCCCGAGGCGGCGATCCAGGAGATGGACGGGAAGCCTCACGTCTTCGTCGCGGGGGACGGCGGGCGCTTCGAGAAGCGCGAGGTCGCCCTCGGAGCCTCGAGCGAGGGGCTCGTCGAGGTCCGCTCGGGCGTCTCGGCCGGGGAGAAGGTCGCGACGGCCGGCAGCTTCCTCCTGAAGTCGCAGCTCCTCTCGGCCTCGGCGCCGGCGGAGGAGTGACGTGGACGGCGGCGAGCGGGGCGAGCGCAGGCACCGCGGCGAGGCGGACGCCGGGCCGCGCCCGAGGGGGATCGAGAGGTTCGTCGCGGCGGCCTACCGGCGGCGCCTGGCCGTCCACGCGATGGTCGCGTTCCTCGTCCTCTCGGGCCTCTGGGCCTGGCAGGAGCTGCCGGTCGAGGCGTTCCCCGACCTGACGAACAACCAGGCGGTCGTCGTGACCGAGGCGCCGGGCCTCTCGGCCACCGAGGTCGAGCAGCAGGTGACCTACCCGATCGAGACGGCGCTCATGGGGGTGCCGCGCTCGCAGGAGGTCCGGTCGCTCTCGAAATTCGGCCTCTCCATCGTGACGGTCGTCTTCGACGACGACGTCCCCGTCTACTTCGCGAGGCAGCTCGTCGCCGAGCGGGTGAACGACGCCCGCGCGCGCCTCCCCGAGGGGACCGAGCCGGCGCTCGGCCCGGTCGCGACCGCGTTCGGCGAGATCTACCAGTACCTGATCGAGGGCGACGTCGCCGACCCGATGACGAAGAAGACGCTCCAGGACTGGGACGTCCGCACGCGCCTTCGCGCCGTGCGGGGCGTCTCGGAGATCAACGCCTGGGGCGGCCAGACGCGGGAGTACCACGTCCTCGTCGACCCGGCGCGGCTCGACCGCTTCGGCCTGACGCTCCGGCGGGTCGTGGACGCCCTCGCCGAGAACAACGCGACGTTCTCCGGCGGATTCATCGAGCACCGCTCGGAGCGCTTCACCGTCCGCGGGCTCGGCCTCGCGAGGGGGATCGACGACCTGAAGCGGATCGTCGTGGCGACGGTCGACAGCGTCCCGGTCCTCGTTTCCGACGTCGCGGACGTGGCCGTCGGCGAGATGCCCCGGAGCGGCGCCGTCACGCGCGACGGGAAGGGCGAGAGCGTCGCCGGCATGGTCATCATGCTGAAGGGGGAGAACGGGAAGAGGATCGCCGAGCGAGTGAAGGCGAAGGTCGCCGAGATCGCCGAGAGCCTGCCGAAGGGGCTCTCGATCGTCCCGTTCTACGACCAGAGCGAGGTGATCGACCGGACCTCCTACACGGTGCGGAAGAACCTCCTCGAGGGGTCGCTCCTCGTCGTCCTCGTCCTCTTCGTCTTCCTGAAGGACCTGCGCGCCGCGCTCGTCGTCGCGGCCGTCATCCCGCTCTCGATGCTCGTCGGCTTCCTCGGGATGAAGCTCTTCGGCGTCTCGGCGAACCTGATGTCGCTCGGGGCGATCGACTTCGGCCTCATCGTCGACGGCTCCGTCGTCATGATGGAGAACTTCATCCGCCGGAAGACGGAGAAGGGCGCCGCGCCCGCTCCCGGGGAGGACCCGCGGAAGAGGCACGAGACGATCATCGGGGCCGCCGCCGTCGAGGTCGCCCGGCCGATCCTCTTCGGCGTCCTGATCATCATCGCGGTCTACCTCCCGATCTTCACGCTCCAGGGGCTCGAGGGGAAGATGTTCAAGCCGATGGCGATCACCGTCTGCTCGGCGATCCTCGGCTCGCTCCTCCTCTCCTTCACCGCGGTCCCGGTCGCCTCGGCGCTCGTCCTGAAGGAGGAGATGCACGAGCACGACGAGGGGTGGTTCCGGAAGCTCCGCCGCTACTACTCCGTCCACCTCGCCGACGCGATGGACCACCGGAAGCGGACGCTCGGCGTCGCGCTCGCGGTCGTCGCCGTCGCCCTGGCCTCGGTCCCCTTCCTCGGGAGCGAGTTCATGCCGAAGCTCGACGAGGGGGCGATCCTGATCGAGTCGCGGAAGATCCCGTCGGTCTCCCTCCCCGAGTCGGTCGAGATCTCGACGAAGGTCGAGCGGATCGTGAGGACGTTCCCCGAGGTGAAGCAGGTCGTCACGAAGATCGGGCGGCCGGACGTGGCGACCGAGGCGATGGGGATCTACCAGGGGGACGTCTACGTGAACCTCCACCCGCGCGAGGAGTGGAAGAGCGGCCGGACGAAGGAGGAGCTCATCGACGCGATGGCCGCCGCGCTCGCGGAGCTGCCGGGCGTCGAGTGCAACTTCACGCAGCCGATGGCGATGCGGCTCGACGAGGTCGTCTCGGGGGTGAAGGCCGACGTCGCCGTGAAGGTCTTCGGCCCCGACAGCGTGGTCCTCGAGCGGCTCGGCGAGGAGGTCCGCCGGGTCCTCGAGACGGTCCGCGGCGCGGCCGACCTGCAGGTCGAGGTCCTCTCCGGGGCGGCGCAGGTCGAGATCGACCTCGACCGCGGCCGGATGGCCCGGTACGGCCTGAACGTCTCCGACGTCCGAGACGTCGTCGAGACGGCCGTCGGCGGCAAGACTGCGACCGAGGTCCTCGACGGGCCGAAGCGCTTCGCCGTCGTCGTCCGGCTCCCCGACGAGCCCCGCCGGAGCCCCGAGGCGATCGCCTCGATCCTCCTGACGGCGCCCGGCGGGGAGAAGGTGCCGCTCGGGAGCGTGGCGCGCATCGCGACGGCCCC
>JAGOBQ010000034.1 GCA_017999215.1 Thermoanaerobaculia bacterium | reverse complement strand
CAACTTCACGATCATCGCGACCGACTCGGCGACGGGTGCGACCTGCTCCGGCTCGGCGCCCTTCTCGGTCACGGTCGTCTGCCCGACGATCACGGTCAGCCCGGCGACGCTTCCGGGCGGAATCGAAGGGACGGCCTATTCGGAGACCGTTACGGCGGCCGGCGCCACCGGCCCGCATACCTTCGCCGTGACGGCCGGGGCTCTCCCCACGGGCCTCACGCTCGGCACGGACGGCGCGATCACGGGGACGCCGTCGGCCGACGGTGAGTACACGTTCACGATCACCGCGACCGACACCACGACGAGCTGCACCGGGAGTCGCGCGTACACGGTCCGGATCTGCCCGGTCATCGGCCTCTCCGCCGTCCCGACCTGCGCGACGGTCGGATCGGCTTTCTCCACGACGATCACCCCCTCGGCGGGAGCGGCGCCCTTCACGTTCGGCGTGACCGGGACGCTGCCGACCGGGACCACCCTCGACGCGGGGACGGGCGTCCTCTCGGGAACGCTCACGGCGGCCGGCTCGTTCTCCTTCAGCATTACCGCCACCGACGTCAACGGCTGCACCGGCTCCCAGAGCTACACCGTGAACGTCCTCGACCTGGCGCCGGCCGCCGGGGCTCTCCCCGACGCCACGTTCGGGACGGCCTACAACCAGGCCGTCACGGCGAGCGGCGGCTCGGGCGGCTTCACGTACGCCGTGACCGCCGGCTCCCTGCCGGAGGGGCTCACGCTGAACGCCGCGACCGGCGCCCTCACGGGAACCCCCGGCGGAGCCCTCGGGACGGGCTCCTTCTCGTTCACGGTCACGGCGACGAACACGGCGACGACCTGCACGATCGCGAAGGCCTACACCCTCGTCTCCCGCCCGGTCGCGGTCCTGGACACCTACACGAACGGAGCGGGGAACACCGAGTACTACGGCGGCGGGTACGCGCCGACGCCGACGACGCCGTTCGTCGCGAGCGCCACCAACATCCTCTCGAACGACCTCGGGCCGGGCCTGACCGTGACGAGCCTGACGCAGCCGGCGAACGGAACCGTGACGCTCGGGACGGCGGGTGCGTTCCGCTACACGCCGAACGAGGGCGCGGAGACCTCGGCGACGTTCACGTACAAGGTCACGTCCAACGGCGTCGAATCCCAGGCCGCGGCGAACGTCACCATCACGCTCGTCGGGCAGGTCTGGTACGTCAACAGCTCCGTAGCGAACGGGATCGGGACCTCGAACTCGCCCTTCAACAACCTGGCCAACGCCGACGTCTCGTCCGGAGCCGGCGACGTCGTCTTCGTCCACACGGGCGCGGCGACCACCACGGGGGCCATCGCCCTGGATGCGAACCAGGTCCTCTGGGGCCAGGGCGCGGCGTTCTCGCTCGGCGGCTCGGGCCTCACGATCGGCGCCGCCGGCAAGCCGACGCTCACCGGAACGGTCACGCTCGGCGGGAGCTCCGTCCTCGTCAGCTCCCTCGACATCGCCACGACCGGCGCCGTGGGCGTCACGGACAACCAGGCCGGCGCGATCACCGGCATTACCGTCCAGAACAACGTCACGGTCTCGGCGACGAACGCCGCGGCCGTCGACCTCACGGGCGTCTCCGCGAGCGCCTCGGGGATCACGTTCACGAGCCTGACCTCCTCGAACAGCACGGGCAAGGGGCTCAACCTCGTTGGGATCGGCGGGACGTTCACCTCGGGCACGACGACGGTCACGAATCCGTCCGGAATCGGCATCGACGTCCAGACGTCCGTGGCCGGGGGGACGATCAGCCTCGGGACGACCTCGGCGACGGCGTCGGGCGGGACGGGCGTGAACCTCGCGTCCAACGCCGGGAACGTGACCTTCGGAGCGCTGACCGTGACTCCGGACGCGAACCAGCGCGGCCTCTTCGCGACGGAGAACGCCGGGACCCTGACCGTCCCGAGCGGAACGGTCACGACCACGGGCGCCACGGCCGTCGAGATCACGAGGACGGCCGGGGCGACGCCGCTCTCGGTCAGCCTGACGACCGTCAACGCGAACGGCGGGAGCAACGGGATCTACCTCCGGCGCACGTCGGGGAGCTTCACGGTCGTCGGGACCGGCGCGGCCGGGTCCGGCGGGACGATCCAGAACATGACCGGCGCGGACGGGGCCGTCGCCGGATCGGGGGTCTACCTCGACAACGCGACGAACGTTTCCCTGAGCCGCCTGCAGCTCAACGATTTCCAGAACTTCGCGATCCGCGGCGACACGGTGACGGGGTTCTCGCTCGCGAACTCGACCATCAACGGAACGAACGGGAACAACGCCGGAGCAGACGAGGGGAGCGTCTCCTTCACCAACCTGACGGGCTCGGCGTCGATCACGGCCTGCAGCTTCAGCGGAGCCGTCGAGCACAACGTGGCGGTCGTCAACACGACGGGGACGCTGAACCGGATCACGGTGACGGGGTCGACGTTCGGCACGATGAACGCGGCGACGGGGAGCGACGGGCTCCTGATCGAGAGCCTCGGCACGGCCGTCATCAACGCCACGGTGCAGAACAACTTCTTCACCGCCGCGGTGGGCGACCACTTCCAGTACTCCGTCAACAGCTCCGTCACCGGGGACGTGGTCTTCACCGGCAACACGATCTCGAACTCCATGACGGCGGTGAGCGGCGGGGGCGGCATCCGGTTCGTCGGAGGGAGCAACGTCGGGGGGATCAACGCGGGGATGACCTTCGACGTCTCGAACAACACGATTCGCGACTCTCGCGGGACGGCGATCGCCGTGAACAAGCTCGGCGGGACCGGAAGCTACACCGGCTCGATCGCGAACAACCAGGTCGGCGTCGCGGCAGCCCTGAACTCGGGCTCGGCCGAGGGGTCGGGGATCTTCTTCCTGACCGACGGCGGGGGGACCTACGTGGTCTCCGTCACGGGAAACCAGGTCCGCCAGTACGGGAACTACGGCATCTTCATGCAGACGGGCGGATCCGGAGTCGTCGGCAACGGGAACATCCGGGCCACGGTCACGGGGAACACTGTCTCGAACCCGGGGAACCTCGTCTTCGCCAAGAACGGGTTCCAGCTGAACGGTGGGGTATCCCCCGGGGACACGTACTCGATCTGCCTCACGCTCGGCGGCGCGGGCGCGCTCGCCAACTCGTTCACGGGGACCGGCACGGACGGGGGTACCGACTTCCGCCTGCGGCAGCGTCAGTCGACGACCGTGCGGCTGCCAGGGTACGCCGGCGGCGCGACGGACACGGCCGCGGTCGTCAGCTTCGTCCAGGGAAACAACGGCGGGTCGCCGACGGGGAGCGCCGCGGTCAGCTCACCACCAGGCGGTGGCTTCCTCGGAAGCGCCTGCCCGTTCTGAGGAAGAGGAGGAAGGAGTCAGAGATGGCGGAACCGTTCCTTTCCGAGATCCGGCTGATGAGCTTCGTGTTCGCCCCGAAGGGATGGGCTCTCTGCAACGGCCAGCTCCTCCCCATCAACCAGAACCAGGGGCTCTTCTCGCTGCTGGGGACGACTTTCGGAGGCGACGGCCGCGTGAACTTCGCGCTGCCCGACCTCCGGGGCCGAACGCCGATCCACGTGGGAAGCGGTCACACGCTCGGCGAGAGGGGGGGCGAGCAGGCCCACACGCTCTCGATCGCCGAGCTCCCCACGCACACGCACGTCGCAAACGCGTCGCCGAGCTCCTCCGGGACGCAGGGGTTGCCCACGAACGCGTTCCTGGGTCCCCTGAACAACGGGTACCACGGGGCCTCCTCCCTGACGACGCTCCAGCCAGGGACGGTGACGAACACGGGGGGCTCTCAGGCTCACCTCAACATGCAGCCCTTCCTCACAGTCTCGTTCTGCATCGCCCTCCAGGGGATCTTCCCCAGCCCGACCTGAGGAGACGACATGGCACAACCCTACGTCGGCGAGATCCGGATGTTCGCGGGGAACTTCGCCCCCGCGGGCTGGATGTTCTGCGAAGGCCAGCTCCTTCCGATCTCCGAGAACGAAACGCTCTTCCAGCTCATCGGGACGACGTACGGTGGAGACGGGGAAAGCACGTTCGCCCTTCCGGACCTGCGCGGCAGGATTCCGATCCACCAGGGGAACGGCTTCATCCTCGCGGAAACGGGCGGCGCCGAGGAGATCACCCTCACGGTCAACCAGATCCCGGCGCACAGCCATCCGTTCCTCGCCTCCGCGGCCGCCGGATCGGCGGCGAGCCCCGCCGGCGCACTCGTGGCCCAGACGGACGGGACGATCTCCCTCTTCATCTCCGACACCCCGTTCGTGAACATGAACCCTCAGGCGATCGGCTCCGTCGGGGGGAGCCAGCCTCACACGAACTTCCAGCCCTACCTGTGCGTCGACTTCATCATCAGCCTCTTCGGGATCTTCCCGTCGCCGACCTGATCGTCGGAGAGAGTTCAAGGTAATCCGATGGCCGACCCCTTCGTCGCCGAGATCCGGATCTTCCCGTTCAACTTCGCCCCCAAGGGCTGGGCCTGGTGCGACGGTCAGCTGCTGCCCCTCTCGCAGAACACGGCTCTCTTCTCGCTCCTCGGAACGACCTACGGCGGCAACGGCAAGTCGAACTTCGCGCTCCCGGACCTGCAGGGCCGCGCGCCGATGCACCCGGGCCAGGGGCCCGGTCTTTCGCTCCACGACCTCGGCGAGACGGGGGGGAGCGAAACCGTTTCGCTGCTGGAGTCGGAAATCCCTGCGCACAGCCACGCGCTTCGCGCCTCGGCCGATCCCGCGGACTTGTTCGCGCCGGGTCCGTCCGCCTCGCTGGCCTCCTCGACGGGCGCGACCGCGTACCAGCCGTCGAACGCCGGAATCGTCTCGATGGCCCCCGAGGCCCTCGCCCCCGCCGGCGGCGACCAGCCGCACAACAACCTGCAGCCCTACCTGACCTTCTACTTCAACATCGCCCTGCAGGGCGTCTTCCCGCCGCGGACCTGAGGGGCTCGTGACGGGTGCGGAGGCGGCGGTGACGGGCGTGGCGGCGGACGAATCGGCCGCGGCGCACCGCGTCGCGCTCCGCCCCGCGACGCCCGCGGACCGCGAGCTCCTCTTCCGCGTGTACGCCTCGACCCGCGAGGAAGAGCTGGCGCCGGTGCCGTGGCCTCCCGAAGCGAAGGAGGCCTTCCTCCGCCAGCAGTTCGACGCGCAGGACGCGTGGTGGCGGACGCACTACGCCGGCGCGACGTTCGAGGTCGTCGTGGTCGACGGCCGCGACGCGGGGCGGCTCTACCTCTGGGAGGGGCCGTCCGAGATCCGGATCGTCGACGTCGCGCTCCTGCCCGAGGCGCGGGGCGGCGGCGTCGGGACCGGACTCCTCCGCGACGTGCAGCGGCGCGCGGCGGCCGGGGGGAAGTCCGTCACGATCCACGTCGAGCGGATGAACCCCGCTCTCCGGCTCTACGAGCGGCTCGGCTTCCGGCTCGTGGAGGACAAGGGGGTCTATCTCTTCCTGTCGTGGGGCGCCGATGCGGTCAGTTGAAGACCGCCTCGTAGCGCATCCGGCCGTCGCGCGGGCCGAGCGGCACGAGGAAGATCTCGGAAGCGCCGAGCGCGGAATGCTCGAGCGCCCAGATGCGCTGAGGCAGCACGGGGGAGAGGGGACCGAGGAAAACGAGCGAGAAGGGCTCGGTGCGGAGTCCCGGCACGTCGGGCCGCGGCGCGCGCGTCCCGTGGGGTTCCACGGCGCCGAGCGTCAGCTCGAGCGTCCCGTCGGGAAATCGAATCGTGAAGGCCGCTCCGACGAGCGGCATGAAATCGGAGATCGAGAGCGTATCGGTCACGGGTCCCTCCGCCCGGAGGGAGGATGCCCGCGGCCGGGCGCTTCGTCCAGCGCGCAGGAGCGAAGAAGCTGCTCGGGCGGCCTCTGCGCTGATCGCGCGGCGTGAGGAGAGCCATGGAGATCACACGGAAGTCGTTCCTTTCCGGCGCCGCCGCGGGACTCGCGGGGCTGACGCTTCTGCCGACCGCGGCCTGGGCGGCGCCCGCGACGGAAACGGAGGGGGGCATCCTCTGGCTGCGGAATGCCGCCGGCCAGACGTTCACGGCGCGGAGCGCGGACGGGGCGCTCGTGACGCTCCTCCTCGAGAAGGTCGAGGAGCTGAAGTCGGGCACCGACGTGGAGCAGTACCGGCTCCTCTTCTCGGCCGAAGGGAACTATCGCCTCGCCGAGGGGACGTGGCGGCTCGGCGGGCCGAGGGGACGGCGTGCCGGCGACGTCTTCCTGGTCCCCGCGGGGACGAACGCGGCGGGCCGCGCGCTCTACCGCGCGGACTTCTGTCTCCTCGCGAAGCTCGTCCCGGAAAACCCGCGCCGCTGAGGCGAAGGGGGGAGAGCAGAGCGGGGCGCGCCGCCGCCCGGAGCCGCGGGCGGCTCAGAGGGGGCGGACGCCGAAGAGCGCTCCGCTCTCGAGCAGGACCCAGAGCAGCCCGTCGGGCCCCGGCGCGAGGTCGACGATCGCCGGGACGGCCGCGTCCTCGTCTTTTCCGAGGAGGAGCGCGAGGCCGAGCCTGGGGAGCGTTCCGAGCGGTGTGCCGTCCGGGGAGAAGCGGGTGAGCGCGGCTCCCTCGGGCGTCGTGGGCTCCGCCGCGACCCACATCGTGCCGTCGGAGGCGAACCGGAGCGCGCGGGGCGAGAGGAGGGCGTCGGCCCCGAGGCCCCGGCCCGCGGCGAGGGGAGACGCGCCCGCCGTCCCCGAGACGACGACCTGCCGCGTCTCTCCGTTCCGGATGACGGCCCGGACCCGGCCCCGCGCGTCGGCGTCGAACGAGAGGACTTCCGCCCCGTCCGGGCCGAACGGCGCCGGCGGGCCGGCCTTCGCTTCGTCGAACGCGAGGACGCCGTTCCCCGACGCGGCCCGCAGGACGCCGCTCGCGTCGACCCGGAGGAGCGTGACCGACCGCCCCGCGTCGAGCGTCGCCGGGCGCGCGCGGCCCGACCGATGGACCTCGATCGTGGGGCCGCCCGTCGCGACGAAGAGGGCCTGGTCGCGCCGGCGAAGCGCGACTCCCGTCGGCGGCGCGGACGGCCGGGCCGCCTCGCCCGGCGACGCGGCCGAGGAGGCCGTCAACCGGAGGACCCGCCCGACGCCCGCCGTCGCGACGTAGAGGCGGCCGGAGCGATCCGCGTCGAGGGCGACGGGTCGAAGCGCTCCCTCGACGGCGATCGGCGGGCTCGCGGCGAGGCCGGTCACGGCGCCGAGGAGGACGACGACGGTCACGTCCTCGCCGAGCGGGAGCGGCGCGACCTCGAACGGAACGAACGGCGTCGCCTCTCCCGGCAGCAGCTCTCCGAGAGAGAGCGGCCGCGAGAGCGAAAGCGGTGCGGGCTCGGGGGCGGTCCGCCCCGGGACCGCGCGGACCGTCGGCGTGACGGTGCGGAAGTCGAGCTCGAGACCGGAGAGGAGCGAACGGGAGTCGTTCGTGAGGCGGGCCTCGCCCCGGACCTGCGCGCCGTCGACGGCGAGACGCGCCAGCTCGAGGCGGAGCGGACCCTCCGCGCCGGGGACGCGGAGGGCGTAGGGGCCGGAAGCGAGGACGCTCCCGTTTCCTCCGAGTGCGAGCGCGAAGGCCTGTCCGCCCGGAGCGGCCGCCTCGGACGGCGCGGGCCTGGGGGGGACGGGGCGGCCGACGGCCGCTGCAAAGGGTGCGGCGGCGAGGAGAGCCAAGGCGAGCCGTGCGGAGAGGCGAACCACGCTTCCGATGGTAGCCGCCCCGGCGTCTCCCCGTGGGATGATTACCGGTCTGGCGTGATGACCACTCTCCCCGTCCCAAGGAGCGTTCCCTGATGAAGCAGATCCCGACGGACCTCGTGCCCGCGCTCTTCCTCGTCTGCGCATTCGCCGCCGTCCTCGTCCCGCGAGAGGCCGGGGCCCAGGGCCGCGTCGCCTACCCGGCGACGCGCGCCGTCGACGCGAAGGACGTCCTTCACGGCGTGACGGTCCCCGACCCGTACCGCTGGCTCGAGGACGCGAAGGCGCCCGAGGTCCAGGCCTGGATGAGAGCGCAGGACGACCTGACGCGGAAGGAGCTCGCGAGGGTCCCCGAGCGCGCGCGCCTCCTCGCCCGGCTGAAGGAGCTCGCCTACCTCGACTCCGTCTCCGCGCCGACGAAGCGCGGGAGCCGCTTCTTCCTGACCCGCCGCCACGCGACGAAGGAGAAGTCGGTGGTGTCCTGGAAGGAAGGGAAGGCGGGCGAGGAGAAGGTCCTCTTCGACCCGAACGGCTGGTCGAAGGACGGGAGCGTCGGCCTCGGCGACTGGCAGCCGAGCCACGACGGGACGAAGGTCGTCTACCAGCTCAAGGAGAACAACTCCGACGAGGCGACGCTCCGCGTGATCGACGTGGCGACCGGGAAGGTCTCGGAGGTCGACGTCATCCCCGGCGGAAAGTACGCGACCGCGTCGTGGACGCCGGACGGCTCGGGCTTCTACTACACGTGGCTGCCGACCGACCCGAAGATCCCGGTCGACGAGAGGCCCGGGCACCAGGAGGTCCGTTTCCACCGCCTCGGCGAGGACCCCGCGAAGGACCGCGTCGTCCGCGGGAAGCTGGGCGACCCGACCGCGTTCGTCGGCGCATGGGTCTCGCGCGACGGGCGCTGGCTCGTCCTCTCGATCCAGTACGGCTGGACCGCGAACGACGTCCTCTACCGCGACCTCGCCGACCCGAAGCAGGCCGACCGGTGGACGCCCCTCGTCGTCGGCACGGAGGCGCAGTGGGGCGTCGAGGTCTTCGGCGACCGCTTCTTCGTGACGACGAACGACGGGGCGCCGCGGGGCCGCGTCTTCGTGGTCGACCCGCTCCGCCCGGCGCGGAAGGAGTGGAAGGAGGTCGTTCCCGAGCGGAAGGACGCCACGCTCGTTTCGGCCTCCGTCCTCGGCGGGCGCCTCGCCCTGAACTACCTCAAAGACGCGTCTTCGCTTCTCGAGGTCCGAGAGCTCGACGGGACGCTCGTGCGCGAGGTGAAGCTCCCCGGCCTCGGGACGGTCGACGGCCCCTTCGGGCTCCCGGACGAGGACGAGGCGTACTACTCGTTCGAGTCGTACACGACGCCGCGGGAGATCCACGCGATGTCGATGAAGACCGGGGCGCAGGAGCTCTGGTTCCGGCTGAAGGTCCCGGTCGACCCGTCGAAGTTCGTCGTCGAGCAGGTCTTCTTCCCGTCGAAGGACGGCACGCGCCTCTCGATGTTCCTCGTCCACGGCAAGGAGACGAAGAGGGACGGGACGGCCCGGACGATCCTCTACGGCTACGGCGGCTTCCAGGTGAGCGAGACGCCGCACTTCTCCGCGATGCTCTACCCGTGGCTCGAGGAGGGGGGCATCTGGGCCGCCGTGAACCTCCGCGGCGGCGGCGAGTACGGCGAGGAGTGGCACCGGGACGGGATGCTCCTGAAGAAGCAGAACACGTTCGACGACTTCCTCGCGGCGGCCCGCTGGCTCTCCGCGGAGAAGGTCACGAGCCCCGACCGCCTCGCGATCTACGGCGGCTCGAACGGCGGCCTCCTCGTCGGCGCCGCGATGACCCAGGAGCCGAAGGCCTTCTCGGCGGTCCTCTGCGCCGTGCCGCTCCTCGATATGGTCCGCTACCACCTCTTCGGCTCGGGCCGCACCTGGATCGGCGAGTACGGATCGGCCGAAGACCCGAAGCAGCTCGCGGCCCTCCACGCCTACTCCCCCTACCACGCCGTGAAGAAGGGGACCGCCTACCCGGCGACGCTCCTCCTCTCGGCCGACAGCGACGACCGGGTCGACCCGATGCACGCCCGCAAGTTCGCCGCGGCCCTCCAGGCCGCGACGACGGGCGGGCCCGTCCTCCTCCGGATCGAGCGGAACGCCGGGCACGGCGGCGCCGACATGGTGAAGTCGGCCGTCGAGTCCCGGGCCGACGAGTACGCCTTCGTCCTCGCGCACACGAAAGGGAAGTGACGCCATGAGAACTCTTCCGATCCTTCTCGCCCTCTCCCTCGTCGCTCCCGCCGGCCTCGCCGCGCCCGCGAAGGCCGCGGCGAAGGACGCGAAGGCCGCCGCCGAGAAGCCGAAGGAGCCGTACTCGGCCGAGACGTTCGCGGGGCTCGCGCTCCGCGACCTCGGCCCCGCGATGACCTCGGGCCGCGTCGGCGACCTCGCGGTCGACCCGGTCCGAAAGGGGACGTACTACGTCGTCGTCGCGTCGGGCGGCGTCTGGAAGACGACGAACTGGGGGACGACGTTCGAGCCCGTCTTCGACTCCGAGGGCTCGTTCTCGATCGGCTGCATCGCCCTCGACCCGACGAACCCGCTCGTCGTCTGGGTCGGCACCGGCGAGAACAACAGCCAGCGGAGCGTCGGCTACGGCGACGGCGTCTACCGCTCGCCCGACGGCGGGAAGACGTGGCAGAAGATGGGGCTCGAAGCCTCCGAGCACGTTGGGAAGATCCTCGTCCACCCGAAGGACGGGAAGACCGTCTACGTCGCGGCGCAGGGGCCGCTCTGGGCCGACGGCGGCGACCGGGGCCTCTACAAGACGACGGACGGCGGGAAGACGTGGAAGGCCGTCCTGACCATCTCGCCGAAGACGGGCGTCAGCGACGTCTGGATGGACCCGCGCGACCCGGAGGTCCTCTACGCGACGGCCTACCAGCGGCGGCGCCACGTCTTCACGCTCATCAACGGCGGGCCGGAGAGCGGCGTCCACAAGTCGACCGACGGCGGCGCGACCTGGACGAAGCTGACGAACGGCCTCCCGAAGGGGGACGTCGGCCGGATCGGCCTCGCGATCCCGCCCACCGCGCCCGACACGGTCTACGCGCTCGTCGAGGCGCGCGGCAAGGACGGCGGCTTCTACCGCTCGCTCGACGGCGGGATGAGCTGGGAGAAGCGGGGCGAGTACGCCACGGGCTCGGCCCAGTACTACCAGGAGCTCTTCCCCGACCCGCACGACGCGAGCCGCGTCTACTCGATGGACGTCTACATGCAGGTGACGGAGGACGGCGGGAAGACGTGGCGGAACGCCGGCGAGAAGGCGAAGCACGTCGACAACCACGCCCTCTGGATCGACCCGCAAGACCCGAACCACCTCCTGAACGGCAACGACGGCGGCATCTACGAGACGTGGGACCGCTGCGAGACGTGGCAGTTCAGGACGAACCTCCCGGTGACGCAGTTCTACCGGGTCGCCGTCGACGACGCGAAGCCGTTCTACAACGTCTACGGCGGCACGCAGGACAACAACACGCTCGGCGGCCCCTCCGCGACGACGAAGGTTCACGGCATCGGGAACGAGGACTGGTTCGTCACGCAGGGTGGAGACGGCTTCTTCGCCGCCATCGAGCCGGGGAACCCCGACATCGTCTACTCCGAGGCTCAGCACGGCGCCTTGGTCCGCTACGACCGCAGGACGGGGGAGCAGGTCGACGTCCAGCCGCAGGCCGGCCCCGGCGAGGCGCCGCTCCGCTGGAACTGGGACTCGCCGCTCTTCATCTCGCCCCACAAGCCGACGCGCCTCTGGTTCGCGGCGCAGAAGGTCTTCCGGAGCGAGGACCGCGGCAACTCCTGGAAGGCGGTCAGCCCCGACCTGACCCGCCAGGTCGACCGGAATCGCTTCCCCGTCATGGGGCGCGTCTGGAGCGTCGACGCCGTCGCGAAGAACGCCTCGACGTCCTTCTGGGGGAACATCGTCTCCCTCGCCGAGAGCCCGAAGAAGGAAGACCTCGTCTACGCCGGGACCGACGACGGCCTCGTCCAGGTCACGGAGGACGGCGGGGCGACCTGGCGGAAGGTGGCGACGTTCCCGGGCGTCCCCGAGATGACCTACGTCGCCGACCTCGCGCCCTCGCCGCACGAGGCCGACGTCGTCTACGCCGCGTTCGACAACCACAAGCGGGGCGACTTCAAGCCCTACCTCCTGAAGAGCGCGGACCGCGGGAAGACGTGGGTCTCCGTGGCGGGCGACCTCCCGGCCCGCGGCACCGTCTACACCGTCGCCGAGGACCCGGGCCGGCCCGGCCTCCTCTTCTGCGGCACGGAGTTCGGCCTCTTCTTCTCGCACGACGGCGGGAAGCGCTGGGTGCAGCTGAAGGGCGGGATGCCGGTCATCAACGTCCGCGACCTCGCGTTCCAGGAGCGCGAGGGGGCGCTCGTCGCGGCGACGTTCGGCCGCGGCTTCCGCGTCCTCGACGACCTGACGCCGCTCCGCCTCGCCACGCCCGAGACGCTCGCGAAGGACGCGGTCCTCTTCCCGGTCCGCGACGCGTGGGCCTACGTCCCGCGCGTGCCGTACGGACTGAAGGGGAAGGCGTTCCTGGGCGAGTCGTACTACGCCGCCGAGAACCCGCCGTTCGGCGCGGTCTTCACGACGTACCTGAAGGAGGAGCTGAAGGGGCGGAAGAAGGCGCGCCAGGAGGCCGAGACGGAGAAGGCGAAGAAGGGGGAGGACGTCTTCTACCCGACGTGGGAGGAGCTCCGCGCCGAGGACCGCGAGGAGGAGCCGACGCTCCTCCTGACGGTGACCGACGAAGCGGGGAACGTCGTGCGGCGGCTGACCGCCCCCGCGAAGGCGGGCTTCGCGCGGATCGCGTGGGACCTCCGTTACCCCGCCTCGAACCCGGCCCGACTCAAGCCGCAGGAGGAGAGCCCGTGGTACCCCGGGCCGCGCGGGCCGATGGTCGCCCCCGGCACGTTCCGCGTCGCCCTCGCGAAGAAGGTCGACGGCGTCGTGACGCCGCTCGGCGAGCCGCAGTCGTTCCGGGTCGTGCCGCTCGGCGCGGCCACGCTCGGAGAGGCCGACCGGGCCGCGGTCCTCGCGTTCTCGAAGAACACCGCCCGCGTCCAGCGGGCGGCGCTCGGGGCCGTCGAGGCCGCGAAGGAGGCGAAGGGGCGCGTCGACCACCTGGAGAAGGCGCTCCTCGACACGCCGGCCGCCCCCGCCGAGCTCTTCGGCGAGGTGCGCCGCCTGAAGCTCGCGCTCGCCGACCTCGACGTCGTCCTGAACGGCGACTCCACCCTCGGGAAGCGGAACGAGCCGGCCCTCCCGGGTCTCGTCGACCGCGTGCAGACCGTCGTCTACGGCCACTGGTCGACGACGGCGGCGCCGACGGCGACCCAGGAGAAGGAGGTCGAGACGGCTGCCGCCGGGATCGGCACGGCCCTCGAGACGCTCCGGTCGATCGCGAAGGACCTCTCGGCCCTCGAGGTGAAGGCCGAGGCGCTCGGGGCGCCCTGGACGCCCGGGAGGATTCCCGAGCTGAAGTAGGCCGCGGGGCCGCGAGGCGGCGGCGAAACCGCCGCCTCGCGAGATGAGGGGGGCGGAGGCCGACCGCCGGTCCGGACGGACGGGCGGTCGGCCCGGCGTCCGCCGTCCGGCTCCGGGCCCTCGCCGACCGGGCAGCGGCGCGCCTCCGCATGCGGCCAGGTCAGCCGGGCGATGGCCGTGTCGGCGGCGAAGGCCGCCGGTCCGGCAGGGCCGGGGACGCCGGGGCGCAGCCGCCCCGGGGACCCGATACGGCGTTCCGTCCCGCGAAGCACGGACTTCGTCCTTCTTCGCTTCCGTCCACCGGGCCCGAGGAGGCACGTTTGGCGGCATGAAGAAAGGAGGAGCGACCGCGCGAGAAGTAGCGTGCCGAAGCCCCGTCGCGTGGAGGGCGCGACGGCGTTCCGCCCTGTCGACGACGGCAGGGCCTTTCCATCCTTGTCGAACCGTCCGGCGCCCGAACGGGCCGGACGGGCTGGAGGTGTCCCGATGAACAGAATCCGGCGCGGCCTGGCGCTCGCCGTCCTGCCGCTCCTCCTCGCCACGCTCGCCACCGCCCAGGGGCTTCCCACGGGGACGCTCAGCGGCCGCGTCGCGGAGCCCGACGGCCTCGCCCTGCCGGGTGTGACCATCACGGCGAAGTCCCCGTCGCTTCAGGGAACGCGCACGGCCGTCACGAACGTGAACGGCGACTACGTCATCCCGAACCTCCCTCCCGGCGAGTACCTCGTCACCTTCGTCATGTCCGGCTTCCAGAACGTGACGCGGAACGTCAAGGTCTCCTCGGGGCAGCAGGTGCCGCTGAACGCGACGCTCTCGCTCTCGGCGGTCGCCGCGGAGACGACCGTCGTGGCGACCTCCGAGACGGTCTCGCAGACGGCGCAGGCCGCCACGACGCTCTCGTTCGACACGACGAGCAAGCTCCCCGTGGCGCGGAATCTCCTCGCCTCCGTCGTCCTGAGCGCCGGCGTGAACGCGAACGGGCCGAACGCCGCCGTGACGATCTCGGGCGCGCAGTCGTACGACAACGTCATGACGATCAACGGCGTGAACGTGCAGGACAACCTGCGCGGAACGCCGAACAACCTCTTCATCGAGGACGCCATCCAGGAGACGACGACGATGACGTCGGGCGTCTCGGCCGAGTTCGGCCGGTTCACGGGCGGAGTCGTCAACGCGGTCACGAAGCAGGGAGGGAACGTCCTCAGCGGTTCGTTCCGCGTCAACCTCAACAACGACGACTGGCAGTCGCAGCCGCCCATTCCGGTGACCTTCACCGACAAGGTCGTCCCGACCTACGAGGCGACGATCGGCGGGCCGATCGTCAAGGACCGGGTCTGGTTCTTCGCGGCCGGACGCTTCAACGAGAACGAGTTCGCGGGCCAGACGAGCGCGCCCACGAACATCTCCTTCCCGCGGGTGAACACCGACAAGCGGTACGAGGGGAAGCTGACGCTCACGCCGTTCCAGAACCACACGGTCACCGGCTCCTACACGAACGCGACGGTCGATCAGGACGGCTACTACTTCACGAACCTGCCGATCCTGGAGACCTCGATCCTCCACTCCCGGCAGCTCCCGAACGACCTCCTGTCCGTCAACTACAACGGCGTCCTCTCGTCGAACCTCTTCGTCGAGGCGCAGTACTCGCGGAAGCAGTTCACGTTCGAGAACTCGGGGAGCCGGGTGAACGATCTGATCGGCGGGACCGCGGTCCTGGTCCAGGACCAGGGCTTCGGCCAGATGTACTCCCCGATCTTCTGCGCGGTCTGCCCCGGCTCCGGCGAGGAGCGAAACAACGACGACTACCTCATCAAGGGGACCTGGTTCCTCTCGACGAAGAGCCTCGGCTCCCACAACGTCGTCCTCGGCTTCGACGACTTCGGGGCCCAGCGCAAGTCGAACAACTGGCAGTCGGGCTCGTCCTGGCTCCTCTATCCGACCTCCGTCCGCTACGAGGGAGGCGTCCTCTACCCGGTCGTCGACTCGAGCTCCTACCTCGTCTACGCCCCGATCCCGGAGATCAGCCGGGGGAGCGACATCCGCACCCTCTCCCTCTTCGTCAACGACACGTGGCGGCTGAACGACCGCCTCTCGTTCAACGTGGGCCTGCGCTGGGACAAGAACGACGCGACGGACGCCTCGGGCGCGACGACGGCGAAGGACAGCGCGCTCAGCCCGCGTCTGGCGGCGGGCTGGGACGTCCGCGCGGACGGCCGGCTCCGCCTGTCGGCGAGCTACGCGCGCTACGTCGGACAGGTGCAGGAGAACCTCGCCGGTAGCGGGGCCACGGGCGCCGGCGCGCCGGCCTCGTACTACTACTTCTGGACCGGGGCGCCGATCAACGCGGGCGCCGGACCCCTGCTTGCGACGGACGAGGTGCTCCGCCAGATGTACGGGGCCCTCGGCGTGACGGGGCTGAACCAGTTCCCGAACGTCCCCGCCGACACGGCGACGGTCCCCGGCGTCAACCTCCTGATCCGCGACAGCCTCCAGTCCCCCTATGCCGACGAGTTCGTCCTCGGCGCCGGAGGGACGCTCGGCGCGAACCTCGTCTACCGCGTGGACGGGATCTACCGGAAGTTCACGAACTTCTACTCGACGCGCCGGGACATGACGACGGACCAGGTGGAGGACGCGCTCGGGAACGTCTACGACCTCGGGCTCTACGAGAACGCGAAGGAGCCGGAGCGGGAGTACGC
>JAGOBQ010000392.1 GCA_017999215.1 Thermoanaerobaculia bacterium | reverse complement strand
TCTCGTGGCGCCACGCCGAGCTCGTCTCGCTGCCGCTCGCCGCGGGGCGGTTCCTCACGAAGGAGGACGAGGAGGCGCACGCCCAGGTCTGCGTCCTCGGCGACGGCGCGCGCCGCGACCTCTTCGCCTGGGAGCCCGCGCTCGGCCGGACGGTGAAGGTGAACGACGTCTGGCTCACCGTCGTCGGGGTCCTCGCTCCCTCGGGCGACGGCGGCGACACGTTCCAGGGGGTCTCCGTCGGCTCGACGGCGCAGGAGCTCTTCGTCCCCTACACGACGGTCCTCCGCAAGCTCGACCGCGACCCGCTCGCGTCGCCCCTCTCCGAGCTCGTCGTGAAGCTCCGCGACGGGACCGCGGCGACGGAGGCGGCCCGCCTGGCCGGGGCCCTCCTCGACCGCCTCCACGGCGGCGCGGCCGACTTCGAGGTCGTCGTCCCGGAGGCGCTCCTCGCGCAGAGCCGGAAGACGCAGCGGCTCTTCAACGTCGTCATGGGGTGCATCGCCGGGATCTCGCTCCTCGTCGGCGGGATCGGGATCATGAACATCATGCTCGCGACCGTCCTCGAGCGGACGCGCGAGATCGGCATCCGCCGCGCGATCGGCGCGCGGCGGAAGGACGTCCTCGTCCAGTTCGTCGTGGAGGCGTTCGCGCTCAGCGCGCTCGGGGGGCTCCTCGGCGTCGTCCTCGGCGTCCTCATCGCGAAGGTCGTCGCCGTCTCCGCCGGCTGGCCCACCGTCGTGACGCTCTGGTCCCTCCTCCTGTCGACGGGCGTCTCCGGCGCGGTCGGCCTCCTCTCCGGCTTCTACCCGGCGCTGCGCGCCGCCTCGATCGACCCGATCGAGGCGCTCCGCTACGAGTAGGCGCGCGTCAGCGCGCGAGCAGCCCGAGGAGGTCGGCGTAGTCCCCGGGAAGCGGCGCCACGAGGTCGACGCCGACCGCGGGCACGACGAGACGCGCGGCGTGGAGGAGCGGGTGGCTCACGGCCGCGAAGGCGGCGCGGAGCGCCGGGTCGCGCACTCCGTGCCAGCGCGTGCCGCCGCCGTAAAGGTCGTCTCCGACGAGGGGGTGTCCCAGCGCCGCGAGGTGGACGCGGATCTGGTGCGTCCGGCCCGTCTCCGGGGACGCCTCCAGGTCGGCGACAGCGGCGTACCGGCGGAGCGTCGTCCATCGCGTGACGGCCGGCTTGCCTCCCAACCGGACGCTCATCTTCCGGCCGTCCTTCAGGTCGCGTCCGAGCGGAGCGCGGGTCTCGCCCCGCGCCGGCACCGGGTGCCCCCAGACGAGCGCGCGGTACGTCTTCTCCGTCGCCCGCCTCTGGAACGCGTCCGAGAGGAGCCGATGCGTCGCGGCGTCCCGGGCGAGGAGGACGACCCCCGAGGTCCCCTCGTCGAGCCGGTGAACGAGGAGCGGGCGCGGGGTCGTCTCCGGAACGCCGCAAGCGGCGAGGAGCCGTCCGACGACCTCCTCCTCCGATTTCCCCGGCCGGGAGGAGGTCGCCATCGAGACGCCGGCGGGCTTGTCGAGGGCAAGGACCGCGCCGTCGTCCAGGAGGACGCGGCCGGGCGGCTCCGGCCCGGCCGCGTACCGCGACCTCGACACCCCGGTCACGGAGATGAGCCCGGGACGCGGCGGATCGACGCGTCGTCGCTCGGGACACGATCCCCGGAAGCCGCCCCGGGCGGAGCGCCGTGCGCGACGAGGACGCGGTCCCGGCCCGCGGCCTTGGCGGCGTAGAGCGCGGCGTCCGCCTGGCGCAGCCACGCCGACACCGACACGCTCGCCCGGACGTTCGGGTCGAAGACGGCGACGCCCGCGGAGACGGTCGTCCCGTCGCGCGTCCCGGAGATCCTCGCCCGGCCGATGCCGCTCCGGATCCTCTCGAGGCAGGAGACGGCCCTCGTCGCGTCGGCTTCCGGAAGGAGGACGACGAACTCGTCGCCGCCGAAGCGGGCCGCCAGGTCGGTGTCCCGGATCGCCTGCGTGATCGCGGCGGCGGCCGCGACGAGGAGACGGTCTCCGGCCACGTGGCCGTACCGGTCGTTGAACCCCTTGAAACCGTCGAGGTCGAGGATCGCGAGAGCCACGGGGTGGGCGCTCCTCCGGGCCCGGGCGATCTCGAGCCGGATCCGGTCGAAGAGGACCGCGCGGTTCGCGAGGGACGTCAGCGGGTCGGTCGAGGCCGCGAGCCGGAGGCGCGCGAGCCGGTCGGCGAGCGCCGCGAGGAGGACGCTCATCAGGACGAAGAAGGCGGGTCCCGAAAGGGCGATGTCGATCGAGGCGCCGACGCCGAGGGCGAGGAGGCCGGCGGAGTCGAACGCCGCCGCGAGCACCGCCGCGAGCGCCGCGGCGAGGAGCGGCCGCGCGTGCCGGACGCGCCGCCGCGCCGCCGTCCCGAGGTGCACGAGGACGTCGGCCGCGGCGGCCGCGCCGAGGAGGCCTCCGAGCGGGAACGTGTAGTAGATGTCGTCGGGCCTCGGCCAGAAGAGGCACGCCAGCGCGCCGGCCGCCTGCACCGCCAGCAGGGCGCGGTGGAGCCGTCCGATCGGCCGCTCGAAGAACTTCAGGAAGAGGACCCAGGCGAGGGCCGGCAGGACGAAGACGCCCGCGTGACCGATGCGGAAGAGGAACGTGAGCGGCAGGCCGAAGACCGTCCACACCGAGAGCCAGGAGACGATGAAGACGGCCGTGACGGTCGTCGTCAGGAAGAAGAAGAGGAAGTCCGTCTGCCCCCGGTCGCGAAGGAAGAAGAAGAGCGAGAAGAGCCCGAGCGCGGCGAACGCCGCCGCGAGCAGCGCCCGGGGCGCCTCGCGCATCATGCGTCCGTGGAGCGCGGCCGACACGGAGTCGAGCTGCGGCGTCCCGGTGATCCCCCCTCCGCGCGGCCCGGCGTTGTGGACGCGCACGGCCAGGACGTGCCGGCCCGGGACCGAGGAGCGCGACGGCGGGAGCTCGTAGATCCGCTCCACGACCGTCCCCTTGTCGTAGCCCGGCGGGAACCCTCCCGTCCGTCCGATCGGCTGCCCGTCGAGGTAGACCTCGTCCACGTCGCGGATCTGCGAGCAGACGAACGCGAGCGGGACGATCGACAGCGAGGGGTCGAGGTCGATCGAGACCCGGTACCACCCCGTCCCGTGGCCGGCGAAACCCGCGGCCTGCCAGGTCCCGGGCACGGCGATCGGACGGAACGGAAGGGCGTCGAGGTCCGCGATGTCGCCGGGCGGGTCTCCGAGCGCGAACTCCCAGGTCCCGGCGAGGCTCGCCGGCAGGCGCTCGACCCGGAGGGCGCCGAGCTCCTGTCCGGCCGCGGGGTCCGGCACGAGGACGGCCCAGAGAAGCGCCGCTGCGAGAACGCACGTTCGCCGGACCATCCGGTCCAGCATCTCCCATCCGCGGCGCAGGGGCAACGAGGAGCGCGGAGACCGGACGGCGGGCCGGATAAGATCGGCGCCGGAGGCCCTCCATGGAGCTCAGGGATTCGGTCGCCCTCGTCACCGGCGCCGGCCGCGGGATCGGCCGGGCCATCGCCCTCGCCTTCGCCCGCGAAGGAGCCCGCGTCGGCGTGATGGGCCTGACGACGTCGCACCTCGCGGCCGTCGAGAAGGAGGCGAGCGCGCTCGGCGCGCGCTGCGCCGTCCTCCCCGGCGACGTCTCCGACGAGGGGAGCGTCGCGCGCTGCGTGGCCGCCGCCGAGCAGCAGCTCGGGCCGGTCGACGTCCTCGTCAACAACGCCGGTGTCTGGGCCCACGGTCCGGTCGACCGGATCGACGCCCTCGTCTTCGACCACACGCTCGCCGTCAACCTGCGCGGGCCGTTCCTGATGGCCCGCGCCGTCCTGCCCGGCATGAAGAACCGCCGCCGCGGCCACGTCGTCAACGTCGCCTCGACCGCGGCGCTCCGCGGCTTCGCCGGGGGCGCGGCCTACTGCGCGTCGAAGTTCGGCCTCGCCGGCCTGTCGCAGGCGATGCTCCAGGACGTGCGGGGGAGCGACGTTCGCGTCACCTGCATCCTCCCCTCGACGGTCGCCACCGACATGGCCCTCCGGGGCGACTTCCTGAAGAACCCGGCGACGGCGATCCGGCCCGAGGACGTGGCCGAGGCGGTCGTCGGCCTGATCCGGCTCGACTCCCGCGTCCTCCCGGTCTCCCTCGAGCTCTGGCAGACGAACCCCTGAGCGCGCGGGGCCGCGCCCGGGCTCAGGGTCCGACGACCCGGTAGACCCACCCCAGGTCGCGCGTTCCCTTCGCCGCGAGCTCGGCGCGAATCGCCTTGGCCTCCTCGGCGGACGGGAACTCCCCGACCAGGACCCTGTACCAGACGCCCTTCTCGCCGAGGTCGACCTCTGCGACGTAGCCCTCGCGCCCGGCGAGCGCCGCGATCCGCTTCAGGTCGCGCTCGGCGGCGGCACGGTCCCGGTAAGACGTGAAGTGGATGGAGAAGACCTCGGGGCGTCCGGCCCGGTCCCGGGTGACGACCAGGCCGTCACGGCTCTGCCGGACCGGAGCGGGCGGGACGGTAGCGACGGGGACGGGCGGGGGCGCCGCCGACGCGACCGACGGTGCGGCGGCCGGGCGCGCGGCGGATGACGCGGGGGCGACCGGGGCGACAG
>JAGOBQ010000033.1 GCA_017999215.1 Thermoanaerobaculia bacterium | reverse complement strand
GCCGGAGCCGGAGGCCGCCCCGGCGGCGCGGCCCGAGCCGCCACGCGAGCCGGAGCCGCTCCCCGCGCCGCCTCCCGCGGCCGCTCCGGCGCCGTTCGCGTGGGGCGCGTCCCGGACTCCCGCGGAGATCCTCCTCGACGGGCGGGCCCGCGAGCTCGCCGACGAGCTCTTCGCCCTGGCGGGAGAGCTGCGGTTCGGCACCACCGACGACCGTCGCCGCCAGCTGAAGCGGCGCGTCGAGAAGGAGCTCGCACCGCTTCCGAAGGAATCGAGGACCCGTTTCCTGGAGCTCCTCCGGCGCCACTTCCCGGTCCTGCCGGCGGGCGCCGGCGTCGACCCCGAGGTGACCCGGCTTCGCCGCAAGCTCGAGGAGTCCGAGCGCAAGCGCGTCGAGGAGAGCCCGAGCAAGAGCGTCGCGCGCGCCAAGTCGCAGCCGGCGGGGGTGCCGGGGACGGGACTTCCCCTCAAGCAGCTCGTCCACGGCGAGGACCTCGCGCAGGCGGACCGGAACGTCGTCGTCCTCCGTCGCGTGATCGAGTACGCGCTCGCGATGGAGGGGATGACGCTCGGCCTCATCCAGTCGCTCACGATGCCGGGGAACGAGACGATGGCCTTCAAGCTCCCCGGCTTCAAGGAGACGCTCCGCCACTTCCTCCACGCGATCGAGCAGGGCAAGCCGGTCAGCATCCAGCGGGTGGAGGAGTACCTCGAGGAGCTGAAGAAGTGGCAGGTCGCGATCCTCGCGGCCTTCCACCAGGCCCCGGGGGAGTGGTTCGACCGGCTCTGGAAGCGGATCAACCCGGTCACGATCGAGTCCGCGCCGCGGAGCGCCGGCTGGAAGCTCCGGGGCGAGGCGGCCGAGTGGTGGGACCTCTACAAGATCGCGGTCCGGGACCTCTCTCCCGACCTCGTCAACGACCAGATCCTCCAGGGAGTGGCCCGACTTTCGAAGGAAGAGCTCGAGAAGCTCAGGAAGACACAGCGAGGAGAACACTCATGACGAAGACGCCGTCCCGCTTCCTTCTCCGGATCGCCGCCTGCGGCCTGCTCCTCGGGGCCCTCCCCGCGCTCACCGGCTGCGCGTCGAAGGTCGGGACGATCTCGTTCCGCTGCGGCGCCCAGATCAACGGCGGGCTCGCCCTCGCCGTCGACGTGATCCGGGCGACCGAGGAGGAGTCCCGGAAGATCCAGGAGATGGGCGAGAAGTGGTTCTACGACCAGACCCGCTTCAACATCCAGGGGCAGAACCGGATCCAGACCGTCACGTTCACGACGGGCGAGGGGGCCGGCGCCTGCGACAAGACCGTCTCCGTGCCGTTCTCGAAGGGCGAGCGGTTCCTCGTCCTGATCGCCGACTACAAGTTCCAGAACCCCGACCCGACGAAGCACGTCGTCGTCCTCTCCCGCGAGAAGTGGGTGGGCCAGAAGATCCTCGTCTCGGTCCTCGAGCGGGAGCTCGCCGTCGAGCGCCGCTGGTAACGGAGTCCCATGAAGAAGACGCCGCAGGTCCTCTGGGCCGAGGGGATGTTCCTTCGGCCCCACCACCTCCAGACGGCCGAGCGCTATCGCGAGGAAGCGCTCCAGCGCGAGATCCAGAGGATCCAGCCGTTCTACTTCGGGCTGCAGTCCCTGGACGTGGCGCCGGACCAGCTCGAGAACTTCGTCTTCGAGATCCGCGACGTCTCCCTCAAGCTGAAGGACGGCACCGCGCTGTCGTCCGACTCCACGCTCCGCATCTCCCCCCGGAGCTTCAAGAACGAGCTCGACAAGGCGAGCGGGAGGATGCGCGTCTTCGTCGGCGTCCCGGTGATGCGGGAGACGGCGCCGAACACGTTCGCCCCGGGCGAGGGGCCGGCAGGCGTCGACCGGCGCTACGTCGCCGAGAACGCCGAGGCCCTCGACGAGAACACCGGTTCGAACCCGCAGCCGGTCGGGGTGCGGCGCTGCAACGGCAAGCTCTTCTTCGGCGCCGAGAGCCAGGAGGGCTACGAGTGCCTGGAGGTCGCCGTCGTCGAGCGCTCCGGCTCGGGCCGGAACTTCCCGGTCCTCTCGCGCGAGTTCATCCCGTCGCTGACGGAGCTCGGCGCCTCGCGGACGATCCAGGCGCTCTGCGACGGCGTGACGAACCGGATCGAGGCGAAGCACCGCCTGCTCCTCACCGACGTCGCGCAGGGGCGGCTCGCGATCACCTCCGACGGGACGTCGGGGTGGCAGGCGATCATCAAGCTCCAGATCCTCGGGAGCTTCCTCTTCCTCTTCCAGCAGCTCACGAAGATTCCGCGCATCCACCCGTTCCACGTCTACACCGAGTTCGCCCGGCTCGCGGGCGAGCTCTCGATCTTCGACGACGGCAAGGTCCCGGTCCGGATCCCCGTCTACGACCACGAGAAGCTCGGCCCGTGCTTCCACGAGACGTGCCGGGTCATCGAGGCGCTCCTCGAGAAGATCGTCGCCTCGCGCTTCGTGAAGGTCGACTTCGTCCTTCGCGAGGACCTCCTCGTCGCCGACCTGCTCGAGGAGTGGCTCGCCTCCCAGACGGAGGTCTTCCTCGCGATCGAGGCCGAGATGGAGGAGAAGGACCTTCGCGGCCGGATCGTCACGATGAAGCTCGGGACGGTGCGCGACATCCCGGTCCTCCGCCAGCGGCGCCTCTTCGGGCTCGACCTCGAGCTCCTGAAGCGGACGCCGGCGGGCCTCCCGCAGAGGGAAGACTACTTCTACTTCAAGATCGAGAAGGAAGGGCCGTACTGGGCGAACGTCGTCCGCGACCGCAACGTGGCGCTCTCCGACGCCCTCGACCCCAAGCTGAAGTTCTCGCTTTACATCATCACCAAGCCCGGGAGCTGAGATGGACTACACGACCGAGCTCTTCAAGGTCGCGGCGAAGGAGTTCCTCTTCCTGTCGTCGTTCCGGCAGAAGGTGAGGAAGGGCGTCCGCGCCGACATCGAGGACGTGGCCGCCGACCTCGACGAGATCTTCCGGGAGCAGGCCTCCGCGGTGCGGAGCGACCCGCGCCTGCAGGCGCTCTACGACCAGGCACGCTACCCGCTCGTCGTCCTCGCGGACGAGATCCTGATCCACTCCGGGTGGGAGTTCGCGCGCGACTGGCAGGACCGCCTCCTCGAGGAGAAATACTTCCGCTCGAACATCGGCGGGGACCAGTACTTCGCGATCGCGAAGGAGCTCCGGCCGGAGGACGTGGAGCTCGGCTCGATCGTCTACGCCGGCCTCGCCCTCGGCTTCCGCGGCAAGTACCGGGAGCGGCCCGAGAAGCTCGCCGAGGTGAGGAAGAACACCTACCGGCTCCTCTCGGAGTACCTCGCGAGCCAGAGCGACAAGATCACCCCGGAGGCCTACACGGTGATGGCCACGTCGGGGAAGAGGCTGAACCCCGTCGTGACGCTCGGCCGGGTCGCCATCATCAGCTTCAGCGTCCTGATCGGCTTCTGGATCCTGACGTTCGTGGCCTGGGCCACGCTGGTGGGCCAGGTCAAGAGCGTGGCCGAGGCGATGGGAGTGATCTGAGGGCCCCATGTACGAGCTGCTCGACCTCCTCAACCGCCTTCCCCGTCCGATCAAGACGCTCGGGATCGTCGTTCTTCTCTCCCCGGTCTGCCTCGTCGTCGCGCGCGCGGCCGGCTTCGGCCACCTCTGGTGGGCCGTCATCGGCGGGCTCATCCTCATCGCCCTCCTCGTCGCCGCGTTCGACGTCTTCGTCAAGAAGGGCGACAAGGCCCGCGGCGGCGCGTTCGAGAAGGACCTCGCGCGGGACGCGCAGGGAGGCGCCGGCGCCTCCAAGCAGGAGGTCCGGGAGGCCGTCAAGGAGCTCTCCCAGAAGTGGACGGAGTCGCTCGCCCAGCTGAAGGCGACCGGGCTGCAGGTCTACTCGCTCCCGTGGTACCTCCTGATCGGCGAGCCGCAGTCGGGCAAGTCGACGACGCTCAAGAACTCGGGCCTCGAGTTTCCGGTCGGAGGCGACGGCCTCTCGGGCTCCGGCGGGACGCGCAACTGCGACTGGTGGTTCGCGAACGAAGCGGTCATTCTCGACACGGCCGGACGGTTCACGTTCCAGGAGGAGGCGGCCCCCGACGCGACGGAGTGGTCGACCTTCCTGAAGATGCTCAAGAAGTACCGCAAGGAGTGCCCGATCAACGGCGTCCTCGTGGTCATCCCGGCGACGTCGCTCCTCGAGGACACGCCGGAGGAGCAGGACAAGAAGGCCGCGAACATCCGGACGAAGCTGCTCCACCTGCAGCGGGTGCTCGAGATCCGCTTCCCGATCTTCATCATGGTGACGAAGGCGGACCGGATCCTCGGCTTCTCCGAGTTCTTCTCGAAGCTCGACCCGGTCGACCAGCGCCAGCTCGTCGGCTGGTCGAACCCGAGCGGCCCCGACAAGCCGTACGCCCTCGCCTCCTTCGACGAGGCCTGGGAGGAGATCCTCACCCGGGTCCACAAGCTCCGGATGAAGTTCACGGCGAACGAGGAAATCGTCCAGAACGTCGACCGGATCTTCGTCTTCCCGGAGGAGCTCCGCGCGCTCGGTAGCTCGCTGAAGCGCTACTTCCAGGGGATCTTCCAGGAGACGCGCTACGACGACGCGTTCGTCTTCCGCGGCTTCTACCTCTCCTCCGGCGTCCAGCAGGGCAAGCCGATCGCCCGGGCCACGCGCGAGCTCCTCGGGAGCTCCGCGGAGGGGATCGTCGAGAACCTCGAGCAGATCTTCAAGCGCTCGCGCGCGTTCTTCATCAAGGACTTCTACGAGAAGAAGGTCTTCCCGGAGCAGGGGCTCATCGCGAGGACGAAGGCGGCCCTCGAGCGCGAGAAGACGACGCGCTGGATCATCCGCGCCGTCACGGTGTTCCTGCCGATCTTCTGCCTCCTCGGGATGATCCTGCCGTACGTCGCGATGCGGAAGTTCGTCAAGCCGATGCGCGAGACCGCCCTCCGGGCGCAGGCGTGCGTCGAGAAGAAGGAGGCGTGCTCGATCGGCGAGGCCTACGGGATCGCCGAGAGCATCTACAAGCACCAGGCGGCGATCCGCCAGCGCCCCTTCCTGTTCGCGCTCTTCTTCCAGCGCGCCTCTTCCGGCGAGCTGTTCCGGCTCCTCGGGAAGATCAACCAGCGCCTGACGTACGAGCGCGTGGTCAACCCGCTCATGGCGGAAGGCGAGGCGCGGATGGCCCGCCTCGACTGGGGCGGCCCGTACGACTACCGCGTCTTCTTCTCCGCCCTGGACGGCCACATGAAGTGGTGGGCCGTGAAGAAGGGGGCCCTCGGCGCCGAGCAGAAGCCGCTCGTGGCGGCGTCGGAGCTGAAGCTGATCCCGCTCCTCGCGTTCCTCCAGAACACGAAGGGAACGGCCGGGACCGCCGCGTCGAAGGAGATCGACGAGTGGGTCGTCTCGATCGGCTCGAGCGGGACGCCCGACGAGATCCTCGCGGCCCTCCCGTCGGACCCGCCGAAGGACCCGGAGCTGATCCGCGTTCCCGACCCCGCGGGGGCGCTGAAGAAGTTCGAGGAGTACTGGAGCGTCGCGAACCTCGCGCGCTGGGACTTCCGCCTGAACCAGCTCCTCGCCCAGTACGTGCAGCGGTACGCGGAGCTCCTCAAGATCGAGGACCCGTCGTCGCGGGGCTACCTCGACCGCGTCGCGGCGACCGGGAAGGAGTTCCGGAAGGTCTACGACGACGCCACGAAGCACCTCGGGACGGCCCGCCCGGGAACGAAGGAGTTCCCGGGGACGGGGCCCGACGAGTGGAAGCGGAACTTCGACGCCGACTACACGCAGCTGATGCGCTTCACGACGGTCGTGCCGGGCGTCGTCAACGAGCAGGCCCGCAGCCGGATCAAGGGCCAGATGGACTCGGACTGGAAGAATCTCGAGGTCCAGGTCCTCGCGTACGCCTACCTCGTCGTCCCCGACGCGCAGGACCCGGCGAAGAAGGGCTGGAGCCCGTCGGCCGCGGCGATCTCGCCCATGGTGGCCGACGCGACGGCGTTCGCGGACCTCGCGGCGTTCGAGGCGACCGAGAACCCCGCGGCCGTCGTCGAGGAGGCGGCGCGCAAGTCGACCCCGGCCGACCAGAAGGCGACGCTCGAGGCGTTCACGAAGAAGCAGGTCGACGCGAAGGCGAAGGTCGTCGCGAACGTCACGGCGATCCCGGCGATCCCGGCGGAGCAGAAGGCGCTCTGGCAGGACGGGGCGCTCTCGGCGTTCGTCCCGCGGACGGCCGACCTCGCCCTCGTCTACCGCGTCCTCCCGTACACCCAGCAGTTCCTCGATCGCTCGATCGGGCCGACCTGCCTCGAGAACGTCTGCTTCACGCGTAACCACGCGCAGCAGATGGTCCCGCTCGGGGTCTCGTACATCAGCTTCGCCGAGGCGTCTTCGATCTCGACGCGCCCCGACGTCGACGCGCTCGCCCAGGGCCACGCCGAGGCGATGCTCGACTACCTCCGCCGCTACGTCGACCGCTTCGCCGGCCGCGGCGGCGGGGGCGGAGGCGGCGGCTTCGTCGTGCCGGGCTCGGCGCTCCGCGCGTCGTCGTGGCGCGAGTTCCAGGCGGCGATCACGCGCTGGAGCCCGGAGTCGCAGGGAGGCGAGGCGCCCGTGACCGACATGTCGGGCGCCCTCGCGTTCGACGACGTCCAGACGTTCGCGGCGTCGAACCGGCGGCTCGCCTCGATCCTCCCGTACTTCAAGGGGAAGGCCGCGCCCCGGCGCTCGACCGGCCCGGCGAAGGCGCCGCCGGAGCTCGTCGCCGCGGCGAACCTGTTCAAGAACAACGTCGTCCCGCTCCCCGAGCAGGAGCTCAAGGCGTGGCGGCAGCTCTCCCTCGGCCAGGACGGCGTCTCCCTCCGCGGGTTCCACGCGTTCTCGCGCAACCCCGCCGTCCGGCGGAGCTCCTACGGACGGCAGCTGATCGCCGTCGAGAACCGCGGCGCGAACCTGATCCGCGACGCGATCCAGCCCTCCTTCCAGCAGGCGGCCGAGCCGGTCGTGCGGAAGATCCGCGAGCAGTGCCTCGGCCAGTTCCCGTTCGTGAGGGAAAGCCAGCTGCGGCAGGAGCGCGTGGCCTACGCGGCGGGCTCTTCGCTGAAGCCGGGCGGCAGCGGGAACAGCGCGACCTACCGCCTCGACCTCGCGACGATCGGCCAGAACCACTTCTCCGGCATCCTGACCGACGTCGGAGCGCTCGCGGACGAGTACGCCCTGAACCCGATCCTCTGGGGATGGGAGCCGCAGTTCGACTTCGTCGGCGACGCGGGCCGCGGGCTCCTCGCCGTCGGCCGGGGCTGGCAGCTCTTCCTCTTCGGAGGCGGGCGCTCGACGTCCGTCATCAAGGAGCACAAGGTCGAGATCCGGCCGCTGCAGTTCACTCCGGGCCCCGGGAAGCGCTTCATGGGCGACCGGATCAACTCCCTGTTCCTCTTCGACCGCTCGGTCGTCGTCCGCCCGTCGACCGACTTCAAGACGGGCCGGCAGCCGAGCCCGTACGTCTGGCGCCTCGGGCCCGCGGACGCCCCGATGTCGATCACGGGGCGCGACGAGCAGTCGGGCTCCGGCTGGACCGGCAGCCTCGAGGCGTACGGAGGGCCCCTCCGCTTCTTCTACTTCGTCCGGGTGGCGAGCGAGGAGCGGGACCGCCGCGACGACTCCGACGACCCCGAGCGCGCGCGGGAGAAGGAGAAGATCTGGACGATCCGGGTCGTCATCCCGAATGCCGTGCAGCGAACGGAGCCGCTCGAGGGGCTCTTCGAGCTCGCGTTCGAGGAGCCGATGCCGCCGATCCTTCCGAACTAACCGCTCTCGGGCGGGGCCCGGCTCGTCCGGGCCCCGCCCGTCTCCCCATCCGAACCGAGCACGAAGGAGCGAGGTGACCGAGTGGCAGCGTGGAGTCTCATCTCGAAGCTGAAGGAAGGTTTCGCGGGCGCCGACGGGCCCCCGAGGATGGAGACCTGCGCCCTGCACCTCTACGGGAAGCTCCCGATCTACAAGGACTTCATCTCGAGCGGGCTGACCGAGGAGGGAGCGAAGGAGTTTCGCGACTGGCTCGGGAACGGCTTCAGCCGCCGCTGGGCGAACGACGACGAGTACCGGGAGTCGGAGATCCCGCTCCACACGTTCCTCCTTCCCCTGCCGGGAGGAAAGCGCTCCGTCGCGGGCGCGATCTGGGGGAGCCACGACGAGGGCGGCCTCCGGCGCTTCCCGTTCACGCTCTTCTCCGTCGTCCCGCAGGGGAAGGCGATCGCCGACCCGCTGGTGGCGCTGTCGTACCTCGAGGTTTTCGAGGAACGCGCGACGCAGATCCGCCGGACGTACGCCGCGGGCCGGACGCTCGCCTCGTTCTACGAGGCCTACCGGGGGGCGAAGATCGAGCTGCCGGTGAAGCGGCCCGCGAAGATCGCGGAGGGCGTCGAGAAGGAGATCCGCGACGTGACGCTCGCGGACTTCGCCGAGTCGCTTCTCGGCGAGGGCGCGGCCGCGTCCTGGCCGACGTTCCTCGCGCGCCTTCGGGCGGCCTGCGACGCTCCTCCCGGGGATGGGGCGGGCGCGGTCCGGATCCCGGTCGGCAACCTCCTGCCGGCGACGGTGCAGCTGCAGCTCTGGCTCGCTTGGCTCGAGGCGGAAGGAGCCTTCGGCCGGAGGTCTCCCTCGGGAGTCCTCGTCTGCCGGGCCGGCGGCCGGTCGCGGGCGGTCCTCTACTTCCGGGAGCTGCGTCCGGAGGATTTCCTCCTGCTCCACCCCGAGCGGTCCGACCACGAGTTCGTGGAGGAAGCGGTCCCGGCCCGGACGGAAGCCGCGCCGGGGGGCGGGGGAGACGAGGAAGCTCCCGAGACCGGGAAGCGCCCGCGCGGCTGGGACCGGCCGCTGACCCGGTTTCTCCGGCCCGAAGGTGGAGAGGACTGAAGGTGCGGGAGGTCACACCGATGTATCGGGTCGTCGCGCGGACCTTGAATTCCGTCGGGACGACACCCATCTTATAGCCCGGAAGCTGCCGAAAGGAGGAAGCAAACCATGGGTGGAGCCGTTGACTATTTTCTGAAGATCGAGGGCGCCGAAGGCGAGAGCGCCGACGACAAACACAAGGGAGAGATCGACGTCCTGTCGTGGTCGTGGGGCGCCCAGCAGTCCGGCACGATGCAGTACGGCGGCGGTGGCGGCGCCGGCAAAGTGCAGATGCAGGACTTCACGTTCACGATGCGGATGAACAAGGCGACCCCGAAGCTGGTTCTCCACTGCGCGAGCGGTGAGCACATCAAGTCGGCCGTGATGACCGCCCGGAAGGCCGGCAAGCAGCAGCAGGAATACCTGAAGCTGACGTTCACCGACATCCTCGTCTCGTCTTACCAGACGGGAGGCAGCGGCGACGGCGACGTCGTCCCGATCGACTCGATCTCCCTGAACTTCGCCAAGATCGAGTTCGAGTACAAGGAGCAGAAGGCGGACGGCACGCTCGGCGGTCCCATCAAGACGCACTGGGACCTCAAGGCGAACAAGGGGGGCTGATCCCTTCCTTCTCCCGAGACCCGCTCCGAGACGGAACCGGCCTCCCTCGCGGGAGGCCGGTTCTTTTCGGGGGCTCCGGCACGCTCGGGCGCCGGAGCGGTCCGCGCCGTCAGCTCGGGAGCGGCTCGCGCTCCTCGAGCTCGATCGGTCCGAGCTCGAACAGGCTCACGTCCTCGCCGTCGACGAGGATCGAGCGGAGGCCGAGACCCGCCTGGAGGTCCTCGGAAAGGTTCTTCCAGTCGGTCATCCGCCCCAGCTTCACGAGGTCGTCCTCGTGCTCGCTGGAGCCGGGGTAGAGGGCGAAGAGGAAGACGTCGGCGCTCGTGCCGTCGTCGGCCGTGATCCGCGCCCCCGGCCAGATGAGGTCGCGGAGCTTCTTCGGCGCGTTCGGCTCGAGGCTCCGGGCGTACTCGAGCGGGAACCAGGTGTACTTGCCCTGGAAGACCATCTCGACGACGCCGCCGATCCGGTCGTCGAAGTCGCGGAGGTCCTCGAACGGGCTCTCCCCGCGCCGGCCCGCGAGGGCGGGGCGCTCCTCCTCGGCCTCGTCGAGGAGCTTGCGGGCTCCGGCGAGGTCCCCCTCGGAGATTCGTCCGAGGGCGGCGAGAGTCTTCTCGACGCCGGGCGGGACCGGCCGAAGGAAGTGCGGGCGGGCTTTCCCGGCGAAGACCCGGGCGCGGTCGCGCTCGGCCTGGAGGAGGCCCCGGTAGACGCCGGCGGCCATCTGGGACGGGGCGTCCACGCCCGCGGCCGCGACGATCTGTTTCTCGGCCCGGTCCCACTCCCCGGCGAAGGCGAGGAGCTCGAAGAGGAACGTCCTCTTTTGCGGGTCGGCGGGCGCTTCCCGGACCTCCTGGGTCAGGGCCTCGATCGCGGCCTTCAGGTTCCCCGAGTCGAGGAGCTCCTTGGGAGTCGGCATCACGAACCTCCTGGACCCCGCCTCCGGCCGGCGCGAAGACCGTCCCGGGGGAGCGGGGCTGACGAGATGACAGGGGCTGCTGAGTCGGTTACAGTAACACCAACTCGCAATCCTTGGGAGGCATCTAGATGTCGTCGGAGGCTCCTCTGCTCGACTTCGAACGGCTCCTCGCCCCGATCTCGGACGACCGTCCGTCGGGCGAGGGCCTCCAGTACTCCGGTCTCTTCGACGAGATCCGGGAGGCGCGGCGCGCCGACGACCAGCTCGAGCAGGGAGACTGGAAGCGCGAGCTGAAGGTCGCCGACTGGGACGAAGCCGTCGCGCTCGCGACGGACGCGATCCAGACGAAGACGAAGGACCTGCAGGTCGCCGCCTGGCTCGCGGAAGGGCTCACGATGCTGCACGGCTTCGCGGGCGCGCGCGACGGGATCCGGCTGATGAAGGGGCTTCACGCCGACTTCTGGGAGACCTGCTACCCGGAGATCGACGAGGGCGACATGGAAGGGCGGGCGAACGTCCTCTCGTTCTTCGACCGGCAGGTCGCCCTCGCCCTGCGCAAGGCGCCGCTGACGCGGGCGCCGGGGATGAACTACTCGTGGCTCGAGTGGAGCGAGTCCCGCCCGTTCGACGTCCCCGACTCCGTGGCCGGGCCTCTCGACGGCGACACCGCGGCGCGCCTCTCGGAGCTGAAGCGGCAGGCGGCCGAGGAGAACAAGACGAGCGGCGAGGACTTCCGCAAGGCGAAGTCGTCGACGCCGAAGGTCTTCTACGAGGAGGCGTCGAAGGCGCTGGCGGTCGCCTGGGACGAGTTCCAGGCGCTCGACCGCGTCAGGGACGAGAAGTTCGGGCGCCAGACGCCGGGCCTCGGCGAGCTGAAGGTGGCGCTCGAGGAGGTCCGGCGCGTCGTCGACGGGATCCTGAAGGAGAAGAAGGCGCTCGAGCCGGACGTGCCGGCGCCGGGGGCGGCGGAGGCCGGGGAGACGGGAGACGCTCCGGCGGCCGGAGGCCCGTTCCGCGCCGCAGGCCCCGCGGGACCGCTCCGAAGCCGGAGCGAGGCGCTCGCCCGGCTCGGCGAGGTAGCCGAGTTCTTCCGCCAGACCGAGCCCCACAGCCCCGTCTCCTACCTCGTCCAGCGCGCGATCACCTGGGGCCAGATGCCGCTCGAGACGTGGCTCGCGGATGTGATCAAGGACACGAACGTCCTGGACGGGATCAAGGAGACTCTCGGGATCCGGCCCGGGACCGAATAGACGCGACTGCAGGCGAACGAAGAAGCCGACGGACTTCTAGGGAGGAACGCTCATGGTGAAGAAGGAAAGCATCCAGCAGAAACTCAAGCGGGTCCGGCCGCCGCGGGTCCAGATCACGTACGACGTAGAGATCGGGGGCGCGATCGAGCTCAAGGAGCTCCCGTTCGTCGTCGGCGTGCTCGGCGACTTCTCGGGCCAGCCCGAGCAGCCGCTCCCGCGCATGAAGGACCGGAAGATCACCGAGATCGACCGCGACAACTTCGACCAGGTCCTCGCGGGCATGGCGCCGCGCGTGGCCACGTCCGTGGAGAACAAGCTCGCCGGCGACGGGTCGAAGATGGCGGTCGACCTGAAGTTCCAGAGCC
This sequence comes from Thermoanaerobaculia bacterium, assembly GCA_017999215.1. Lineage (GTDB taxonomy): Bacteria > Acidobacteriota > Thermoanaerobaculia > UBA5066 > UBA5066 > UBA5066. Next base: position 3,887 of record JAGOBQ010000033.1, on the reverse strand, counting down.
TCGAGGACTTCGAGCCGGACAGGGTCGTCCAGCAGGTGGAGCCGCTGCGGAAGCTCGTCGAGGCGCGGCAGCGCCTTTCGGACCTCCTGTCGAAGGCGGACGGAAACGAGAAGCTCGAGAAGATGCTGAACGACGTCCTCCAGAACTCCGGGAGCCAGCAGCAGCTCGCGAGCTCGCTGGGCCTCTCGCCCGAGGGGCCGAAGAAGGGGGACGACAATGGGTAACGCGACCGAACGCGGCAAGGCCGACGCCATCGTCCGCGAGAAGGAGGGCGAGGTCGACCTCCTCTCGAAGATCATCGAGGAAGGGCGCCTCGTCCAGCACGAGAGCCAGACGCAGCAGGCGCGCGACATGATCGCCGAGTTCGTGCAGCAGGCGATGCAGGGCCAGATGGTCCTTTCGCGCAACCTGGAGTCGTCGGTCCAGGCGCGCATCGCCGAGATCGACCGGCTCCTGTCGGCGCAGCTGAACGAGATCATGCACTCCGAGCCGTACCAGAAGCTCGAAGGCTCCTGGCGCGGCCTGCATCACCTCGTCTACGAGAGCGAGACCTCGGTGATGCTGAAGATCCGCGTCCTGAACGTCTCGAAGAAGGACCTCCTGAAGGACCTCGAGAGGGCGGCGGAGTTCGACCAGTCGGCCGTCTTCAAGAAGGTCTACGAGGAGGAGTACGGCACGTTCGGCGGCCAGCCGTTCGGCGCCCTCATCGGAGACTTCTACTTCTCGAACCACCCGCAGGACATGCTCCTGCTGGAGAAGATGGCGCAGGTCGCGGCCGCCGCGAACGCCCCGTTCATCGCGGCCTCGGCCCCCCAGCTCTTCGGCTGGGAGAGCTTCCAGGAGATGACCGAGGTCCGCGACCTCGCGAAGATCTTCGACCGGACCGAATACGCGAAGTGGCGTTCGTTCCGCGACTCCGAGGACTCCCGTTACGTCGGCCTCACGATGCCCCGCACGCTGATGCGCCTCCCGTACGGCAAGGAGACGGTCCCGACCGAGACGTTCAACTTCGAGGAGGACGTCGACGGCAAGGACCACAACAAGTACCTCTGGGGGAACGCGGCCTACTCCTTCGGGACCCGCCTCACGGAGGCGTTCGCGATGTACGGCTGGTGCGTCGCGATCCGGGGCGTGGAGGGGGGCGGCCTCGTCCAGGGGCTTCCGGTCCACACGTTCCAGACCGACGAGGGCGACGTCGCCCTGAAGTGCCCGACGGAGATCGCGATCACCGACCGGCGCGAGAAGGAGCTCTCGGACCTCGGCTTCATCCCGCTCGTCCACTGCAAGAACACCGACTACGCGGCCTTCTTCGGCGCGCAGTCGGCGCAGAAGCCGAAGAAGTACGACCTCGACTCGGCGAACGCGAACGCCCGCCTCTCGACGATGCTCCCGCACATCTTCGCGGTCTCCCGATTCGCGCACTACCTGAAGGCCATGATGCGCGACAAGGTCGGCAGCTTCATGTCCCGGAAGGACTGCGAGATGTTCCTCAACCAGTGGATCTCGAACTACGTCTCCCCGGACGACACGGCGTCCGCGGACACGAAGGCCCGGTATCCGCTGCGCGACGCGAAGATCGAGGTCGCCGAGATCCCCGGGAAGCCGGGCGCCTACCGCGCGGTGGCGTTCCTCCGGCCCCACTTCCAGCTCGACGAGCTGCAGGTCTCGCTGCGCCTCGTGGCCGACCTGCCCGCCTCGGCGCGCAAGTAGCCCCTCCCGGCCGGGCGGCGGCCTCCGCCGTCCGGCCGATCCGCCGCCCGTCCGCCCGAGGAGTCCGCCCGAGATGTCGCGGTTCGACAACGAGATCCGTGTCCGCCCGTCGGTCCTCGACCGGCTGATCGACTACGAGCCCGAGTACTCGCGCGAGGCCCCGGCCTCGCGCGTGAAGAACCTGCGCATCCTCAAGCAGTCCGTCCGGCGCGACCTCGAGTGGCTCCTCAACACGCGGGCGACGGCGGCCGTGCCGCCCGAGCTGAAGGAGGTCTGGTCCTCGATCGTCGTCTACGGCCTGCCCGACATCACGGCCCTCTCGGGGCGGAGCCCGGCCGACAAGGCCAAGCTCCGCCGCGCGGTCGAGAGGGTCCTCGAGACGTTCGAGCCGCGCCTGGAGGGGGTCGTCGTGACCGTCGATCCGGAGCCCGGCCCCGGCCTCTCTCTGAAGTTCCGCATCGACGGGCGGCTCAAGGTCGACCCGGCGCCGGAGCCGGTCTCGTTCGACACCCTGCTCCAGATCGGGAGCGGGGAGTTCCGCGTGAAGGGGGAGTGATGCGCGACGAGCTCCTCGGATACTACGAACGCGAGCTCTCGTTCCTCCGCCAGATGGGGGCGGAGTTCGCGGAGAAGTACCCGAAGATCGCGGGGCGCCTCCAGCTGGAGCCCGACACGTGCGACGACCCGCACGTCGAGCGGCTCATCGAGGCGTTCGCCTTCCTCGCGTCGCGCGTCCACCTGAAGGTCGACGACGAGTTCCCCGAGATCACCGAGTCGCTCCTCAACGTCCTCTACCCCCACCTCCTCGCGCCGATCCCGTCGATGTCGATCGTCCAGTTCGTCCTCGACCCGTCGCAGGTCAACCTCCAGTCGGGGCAGAGGATCCCGCGCGACTCGATGCTCTACTCCCGTTCGGTCGCCGGGACGTCGTGCCGGTTCCGGACGGCCTACCCGGTCCGCATCTGGCCCGTCGAGATGCGGCAGGCGCGCTTCGAGCTGCCGATCCCGGGGGTGGGCCCGGAAGAGGGAGTCCGTACGGTCCTGCGTCTCGAGCTGAAGACGTTCGGCGGAGCGCCCCTGCGGGAGCTGAGGGAGAAGGTCTCCGAGTCGGAGGAGAAGCCGCTCGACGCGCTCCGCTTCTTCCTCCAGGGGGAGGGGAAGCTCGTCTATGCGCTCCACGAGCTGATCCACAACCACCTCGTCGCTGTCGAGCTCCGGCCCGGCGGGCCGCGCGACGTGCCGTCGCCCGTGAGGCTCCCGCGGTCGGCCGTCGCGGGGGTCGGCTTCGGCCGGGACGAGGGGCTCCTCCCCTACACGGACCGGTCGTTCCTGGGGTACCGCCTCCTCGCCGAGTACTTCGCGTTCCCGGAGAAGTTCTTCTTCTTCGACGTGAACTCCCTCGCCGCGGCGGCCCGCGAGGACTTCGACGACGTCCTCGAGATCCTCCTCTACTTCGACCGCGACTTCCCGCTCGAGCGGAACGTCACGGCGCAGACCTTCCGCCTCAACTGCACCCCCGTCGCGAACCTCTTCCGCCAGGTCGCCGAGCCGATCCGGCTGACCCAGCTGCAGCCCGAGTACCGCGTCATCCCCGACGTGCGGCGCCAGGACGTCATGGAGGTCTACTCCGTCGAGGCGGTCACGAGCGTCGCGAAGGGGGGCGACAAGGTCACGAGCTACGAGCCCTTCTACTCGTACCGGCACGGGTTCGAGAAGGGACAGGCGCCCGCGTTCTGGTACATGAGCCGCCGCCCGTCGGCCCGAAAGGACGACGACGGGACCGACGCCTACCTCTCGCTCGTCGACCTCGGGTTCGACCCGGCGGAGGTCGACGCGGACACGCTGACCGTCGAGACCCTCTGCACGAACCGGGACCTCCCCTCGCGCCTCCCGTTCGAAGGGGGGGAGGCCGACTTCCAGCTGGAGGGCGCCGGCGTCTTCTCGGGCATCCGGTGCCTGCGCCGCCCGACGCCGACGGTGCGCCCGCCGCTCCGAAGGGGCCTGCAGTGGAGGCTCCTCTCGCACCTCTCGCTGAACCTCCTCTCCCTCGTCGAGAGGGCGGACCGACAGGGGCCCGAGGCGCTGCAGGAGGTCCTCCGCCCCTACGACTTCGCCGGCTCCTCCCTCACGCGGCCGCAGATCGCCGGGACCCCGCCCGTCGGCCCCCGGTGCCGCCT